>NZ_JBHTJA010000062.1:0-40030 GCF_042675525.1 Actinomadura sediminis | reverse complement strand
GGCCGTGGGCCGCGTCGGCGAGTCGCTGCCCGGCCGGGCCGCCGAGCCCGCCGCCGCCCGCGCGCGTCCACGACCCGCCGTCCCGCGTCGTCCACACCGCCGCGTCGCCCGCGCCGCTGCCGATGGCGAGGGTCGTCCCGCCGGCGGAGACCAGCCGGGTCAGGGTCCGGTCGGGGGTGACGGCGCCGGGGACGGCGAGCAGGTCGATGTCGCCGTGCCGCGCGCCGGGCGCCGTGAGGTAGGCGCCGTTGTCCTGCGTGCCCGCCACCAGCACGCCCTTGGGCAGCGCCGCCGCCGTCGCGGCGTCCTTGCCGCCGCCCGTGTCGAGCCGCTCCACCGACTCCCACTTCACTCCGTCGTCGCTGCGCTGCACGGCGAGACGCCCGTCGGTGAGCGGGACCAGCGCCGCCAGGCCCTCGGACGTGCCGTTCAGCGCGGCGAGCCGGTCATAGGTGCGGCGGTCGATGATGCTCGCGCGGGTCCAGCCCACGCCGTCCGCCGACCGGTAGAACACGGCCCGGCGCCGGTCCCCGTCCTTGCCCTCGCGCGCCGCGAAGAACCCGCCGGGCCCGTTCGCCAGCGCCACGACCGGCCCGTACGAGCCGTCCGCCTCGGGCACCTCGGCCCGCGTCCACGCGCCGCCGTCGTCGGCGGACCGCCACAACTCGCCCTTCTCGGTGAGCACCACGACCGCGCCCCCGGTGGCCGCGACGCTCGTCGGCGGCTCCTCGAAAGAGGCGGCGGCGCGCTGCCACGCGACGCCGTCGGCGGACGTCCACAGCGTCTGCTTCCCGTCGTGACCGGTGCCCGCGGCGGCGAAACCGGCCTGCGCGGCGGTGAGGGCGACGACCTCGTCGCCCCGCTGGAACCCCCGCGGGGACGAACGGTGCGCCCACGTCCGCCCGTCGGCGCTCGTCCACACGGCCACGCCCGCCGGGCCCGCGCCGAGCGCCGCCCACGCCTTCCCGGACACCGCGACGACGCGCGGGACGTCGAACGGGCTCGCCCCGCCCTCCGGCCGCACCTCCGCGACGCTCCACTGCTCCGCGCCGTCCGCCGACACGAGGATCTGGCCGCGCGGACGGTCGACCGTCTCGCTCCCGACCGTCACCGCCGTCTCCCCGGCGACCGCGACGCCCGTGATCGCCTGCTCGTGCCCGTCGTAGAGGGCGGGCTGCACCGCGAAGACCCCGCTCGCGTCCGCCGCGCCGCCGGCGCCCGGCCCCGCGCCCACGCCGGGGACGCCGCCGTCCTTCAGCAGGTACGCGACGCCGCCCGCCACGAGGGTGGCGACGGCCGCGACCGCGATCCCCGAGCGCAGACCCGGCCGGAAGACGCGCTGCCCCGCCGGTCCCGGCGGCGTCGGCGTGCTCTGCGGCCGGTCGAACGCGGCGGGCGCCGCCTCCGGCGCCGGTCCGGGAGCCTCGCGCATCCGTGCCCGGTCCCGCGCGGCGGGCTGCGCCTTCGAGCCCAGCCACGGCCCGCTCCCGGGCGCCGGCTGCGGCGCCGTGAACCTCGCGGGCACGGCCTGCTCGCCCGCCCGGACGACCCACTGCGGCCCACCCCCGCCCACCGCCGGATCCACACGCGCGCTCCCCGCGCCCCCCGCACCCGGCGGCGCGGGGACGGGCGTCCCCGGGGCAGGGGCAGGGGCGGGGGAGGGCGCGGTGTGCCCGGTTTCGCGTGTGGGCGCGGTGGGCGTGGCGTGTTCGCCCGTCCGCGCAGCCTGCTGGGGGCCGGTTTCGGATGCTGGCGGATCGACGCGCGTGGTGGTTGCGGCTCCAAGGTCCGGTGGCGCGGAAACGGGCGTCCCCGGGGCGGGGGTGGTGGGCGCGGTGGGCGTGGTGTGTTCGCCTGTCCGTGCTGCCTGCTGGGGGCCGGTTTCGGATGCTGGCGGGTCGACGCGCGTGGTGGTTGCGGCTCCCGCACCCGGTGGCGCGGGGACGGGCGTCCCCGGGGCAGGGGCGGGGGAGGGCGCGGTGTGCCCGGTTTCGCGTGTGGGCACGGTGGGCGCCGCTGGTGTCCCGGGGGCCGGGGGTGTCTCGGCGGCGTGCTCGCTCGCCCGGGCGCCCCGCTGGGGGCCCGTCCCGGACGCCGGCGGGTCCACGCGCGTGGGCGGCGTGCCGTCCCGCTGCGGCGGTGCGGTCGGCGTTCGGTCCGCGACCGGCGCGGGAAGGGGGGCGGCGGGTCGCGCCTGGTGCGGCGGCGTGGGCGGTACGCCTTGCGTGACCTGCGTGGGTGGGGCGGGCGGCTGTGGCGGTGCGGTCGGCGTCCGGTCCGCGGCGGGCGCGTGATGCGGGGGTGCGGGTGGTGCCCCTTGCGCGACCGGTGCGGACAGCGGCGTGGGCGGCGCGGCCGGGTGTGGTGGGGGCGGGGACGCCTGTGCGGCCGGTGGCCCGGTGGCCGGGAGCGGGCTGGGGCGGGTGGGGGACGTGCGCCAGCTCGCCACCAGCTTGTCGTCCTCGGTTCCGTCGGAAACGCGGCCCCAGCTCGGCGGTGGGGCGTCGGAGGGACGCCCGGCGTCATTCGTGCTCACGTTCGCCCCCCTTGCGATGGCACAAAAGCGAAGTGTACGGAAACTCGGTCAAGCGTAGGAAGTGTCCCGTGTTGCCGTGCACGTTTTCGCGGTGACCGATCAGTTACAGGGTCCCGTATCGGTCGGGAAGCGAAGGGGCGAGGCCCGCGTGGGCGGCGTTCCCGGCGGTGGCCGGGCGGGCGGACGCCGTTGTCGCGCCGGGTGCGCCCGACCTCCGTTCCGGTGGCGCGCCCTGCCCGGGAGCGGCGCGAGAGCACGCGGCGTGGGTGCCGTTCCTCGGCGGGAGGGGCGTTGTGATGGGTGTGGCGGAAGTGTCGCGGAGAAAGCCGACGCCCTTTCCGTCCGATTCCCCGGTCGCGGTTCTTGACAGCGCGCGAAATGGCATGTCGCCGGGGACGTGACCCGGGGCTTGGCAGTATGCGGCCCCGCCCGTTCGGACGGGACGACCGGGCGGGGAACGGTCAGCCGAGACGTTCCAGGACGGTGATCTCCCGGGATGCCAGCCGGGCGAGGCAGTCGCCGACGACCAGCTCCTGGAAGTGGGGGCTGGCGCGGTGCGCCGCGAACGCGTCGGCGTCCACGTACTCCTCGAGGATCACGAAGCGGCGCGGGTCCTCGGAGTCCACGTACGCCTGGTAGGAGAGGTTGCCCGGTTCCTCCCGGGACGGCGGGGTCATCCGGCGGACGATGTCGGCGACGGCGCTCTCCTCGCCGTCCCGGGCGGTCCACACGGCTTGCACTATGTAGCTCATGACCTGGCACTTTAAGGGGACGGCCGGAGGAAGCGGGCATCGAGGTGTGTCGGTTGACACACCGGATGTTCACCTCGTAACCTCCGAGCGTTCGACAGGCACAGACGAAGACATCCCTGTCAGTGGTCTTCGTGCTGTGCCTTTTCGTTCTGCCGACCGCTGGCAAGGGCTACCACCCCCTGAAAGGCGGCGGGCATGAACGACGCCCCATCGAGTACGACGGTCATCCGCAACGCGGGTGACGTGGCCGGCCTCATCGACACGCTCAAGGCCCTGCGCGGCCGGACGAACTGGATCTGGTTCCTCGCGCTGGCCGGGCTCTTCCTGGACGCCTACTCCAACGCGGCGCTCGGCGCCGGGCTGTCCACGATGGTCGACCAGCTCGAGCTGTCCCCGACCCAGGTCAGCGTGCTGACCGCGATGGCCCCGGCGATCGCGATCCTGTCCAACCCGTTCGGCGGCTGGCTCGCCGCCCGGATCGGCCGGCTCAAGCCGCTGCTGCTGACCAAGGTCGTGTTCGGGGTCGGCGCGCTGCTGACCGCCGTCGGCTCGGACTTCCTGACGGTCTTCGCCGGCCGCGCCCTCGTCGGGATCGCCTACGGCATCGACTTCGCCGTCGCGATGGCGCTGCTCGCCGAGTACACCCCGGCCAAGCTCAAGGGCAGGCTGAACTTCTGGCAGGGCGTCTGGTACACCGCGACCACGACGAACCTCGCGCTGACGCTGCTGTTCTACTCGTTCGACGTCGGCGCCGACATCTGGCGCTGGTCGGTGGCGTCCTCGGCCGTGTTCGCCCTCGTGCTGCTGGTCGGCCAGCTCACGTTCCTCGTCGAGAGCCCGACGTGGCTCGCCTCCAAGGGACGGCTGACCGAGGCCGCCGCGAACCTCCGCAAGATGTACGGGTTCGACGTGCGGGCCGGCGAGCCGGAGATCGCCGAGGACGGCGGGCCCCGGCGCCAGGTCGGCTTCAAGGACATGGGGGTGCTGTTCCGCGGCCCCTACCTGCCGCGCACCGTCCTCTCCACGATGATCTCCCTGACCCAGGGCATGCAGTACTTCGCCGTCGGCTGGTACCTGCCCGTCATCAGCCTCGAGCTGTTCGGCGAGCAGTTCGAGAAGGCCACCCTCGGCTCGATGATGTTCAACGCGGTCGGCATCGTCGGCGGCTGCCTGTCCGCCTACTTCGGCCGCCGGATGGGCCTGCGGGTCAGCTCGATGGGCGGGTACGCGGTGGTGTTCGCCGCGCTGCTGGTCATGGGCGCCACGTTCAAGGAACTGCCGCTCTTCTTCGCCGCGCTGCTGCCGGTGCTGTTCATCTTCTTCCACTCGGCCGGTCCCGGCCCGAACGGCAAGTCGATCGCCGCGCTGTCGTACCGCAGCGACATCCGCACGCTCGGGACGGGCGTCACCGGGATGCTCGGCAGCTTCGGCTCCGTCGCGGGCCTGTACCTGTTCCCGCAGCTCGAGTCGGGTCTCGGGATCGGCACGAGCCTGATGCTGCTGTCGGCCGTCCCGCTGGTCGGCTTCATCACCTGCCTGGTGATCAAGTGGGAGCCGACCCGCACCACGATCAACCTGGAGGAAGAGGCCGTCGGCCTCGGCCGCCGCCGCCAGACGGTCTCCGTCTGACGCGTCTCGTCCGACCGCGCGCCCGTCCGGCCGCGCGCCCATGTGAGGAAAGGACCTTCGCTGATGATCGGGGCGCTGAGAAATGGGCAACGCCGCCGCGGCGTGCTGAGCATCGATGAGGGCACCACGGGAACCCGTGCCGCCGTCGTCCTCGACGACGGCGGCGCGGCGCCCCCCGCCTACCTGCCCATCTCGGTCAGCTCGCCCGACCACCTGCGGGTGGAGCAGGACGCCGCCGAGATCTGGGCGAACACCGTCGAGGTGTGCCGCCGCGCCCTGGCGTGGGCCGCCGCCGAGAACGTCGAGGTCGTCGGCGTGTCGGTGGCCACGCAGCGCGCGACCGTCCTGCTGTGGGACACCGCCACCGGGGAGCCGCTCAGCCCGGCCGTCGTGTGGCAGGACCGCCGGTACGCCGCGCGGCTGCGCGAGTTCGAACCCGCGTGGGACGACCGGCTCGTCGAACGCACCGGACGTCCCGTCGGCTCCCGCGCGCCGCTGCTGTGGGCCGCCGAGGAGATCGCCCGCGACGGCGCCGCCCGCCGCGCCCACGAGCGGGGACGGCTCGCGTTCGGGTCGGTCGACACGTGGCTGGTGTGGAAGCTGACCGGCGGGGCGCGGCACGTCATGTCCGCGACGAACGCGGTCGCGGCCGGCGCCTACGACCTGCGCACCGGCACCTGGTACGAGCCGTGGGTCGAGTTCCTCGGCTGCCCGCGCGACGTCCTTCCGGAGATCGTCGACGACGACGCCGACCTCGGCGGCACCGACCCGGCGGTGCTCGGCGCGGCGCTGCCGATCCTGTCGGTCATGGGCGACCAGCACGCCGCGATGATCGCGCTCGGCGCGCACCGACCCGGGCAGGCCACCTGCGTGCACGGCACCGGGACGTTCGTGGACGCCGTCGCCGGGGACGCGCCGCCCGCGCACCGCCGCGCCGTCCCGGGGATCCTCACGCTCGTCGGCTGGCGGTCGCGCGGGACGAGCGTGTTCAGCGTGGAGGGTTACGCGTCCACCACCGGCTCGGCGATGCGCTGGCTCTGCGAGGAGATCGGCCTGTTCGAGTCGCCCCGCCACCTCGCCGAACTCGCCCGCGAGCACGACGGCCCGTCGGACGTGCTGTTCGTCCCGGCGCTCGCGGGACTGCGCACCCCGGCGTGGGCGCCCGAGGCCACCGGGATCCTCACCGGGCTCAGCCTGTCCACCACCCGGGCGGCGCTGGCCCGCGGCATCCTCGACGGCTTCGCGCATTCGGTGTGCGACCTGCTCGAAGGCGTCGAGGCGGCCGGGGGCGCGCCCGTCACCGACCTGTTCTGCGGCGGCGGTCTCGCCGCCAGCGACGTCCTGATGGCGAGCCAGGCCGACCTGATCGGACGGCCGGTGCGGCGCGCCCCCGGCAACGAGACCGCGAGCCTGCGCGGCGCCGCCTACCTCGGCGGGGCGAAGGCCGGGCTGTGGCCCGACCTCGCCGCGGCCGCCGCCCTCGAGGACGCCCCCGTCTTCGAGCCGGCGCTGCCCGATTCCCGGCGGGCCGAGGCCCGCGCCGCGTGGCGCGACCTGCTCGCCCGGCACCTCGACCGAGACCGCCACCCGCATCCGTCACGAACCAGCACGTCACCGGAGGAATCGAAGCCGTGATCCGACTGCCCGAACGCAAAGCGAGATCCGAGACGCGGAACGCCATCCGCCGGACCCCGCTGCTCCTCGACCGCGGGAGGCAGGTGGAGCGGCTCGCCGCCCGCCCGGTCGACGTCCTCGTCGTCGGCGGCGGGGTGACCGGCTGCTACACCGCGCTGGACGCCGCCACCCGCGGCCTGTCGGTCGCCCTCGTCGAACGCGACGACTTCGCGTCCGGCACGTCGTCCAAGTCGTCCAAGATGGTGCACGGCGGGCTCCGCTACATCGAGCAGGGCAACCTGCCGCTGGTGCGCCGCTCCCTGCTGGAGCGGCAGCGGTTCCGCCGCAACGCCGCCCACCTGGTGCACCGGCTGCCGTTCGTGTTCCCCGTCCTGACGCAGGACGGCGTGTTCGACCCGCGCGTCGCCAAGGCCTTCGAGGGCCTGCTGTGGACGTACGACCTGGCCGGCGGCTGGCGCATCGGCCGCCTGCACCAGAAGCTGACCGTCCCCGAGGTCCTGACGCGGGCGCCGAAGCTGCGCGCCGACCGGCTCAAGGGCGGGCTGCTCTACTACGACAGCCGCACCGACGACGCGCGGCTCACGCTGACGATCGCGCGGACCGCCGCGCACTTCGGCGCGACCGTCCTGAACGGCGCCGCCTGCACCGGCCTGATCCGCGAGGGCGGGCGGGTGCGCGGCGCGACCGTCGAGGTCGACGGGCGCGCGGTCGAGGTCCGCGCCGGCGTCGTGGTGAACGCGACGGGCGTGTGGTCCGACACCGTGGACGTCCTGTCCGACCCGGCGCACGAGCCGACCGTCCGTCCCGCCAAGGGCGTCCACATCGTGGTGCCGTGGACGCGGCTGCCCATCGACGGCACCGTCACCGTGCCCGTCCCGGGGCGGGCGCGCCGCGCGACCTGCACCCGCTGGGGCGACGTGGTCGTCGTCGGCACCACCGACACCGACTACTCCGGGCCGCTCGACGAGGTGCTGTGCACCAACGAGGAGATGCGTTACCTCCTGGACGGCGCCAACACCGCGTTCGACGCCGACCTCACGCCCGCCGACGTCGTCGGCTCCCTCGCGGGGCTGCGGCCGCTGGTGGGCGCGAAGGACGGCAAGGAGGGCGCGACGCTCGACATGAGCCGCGACCACCGCATCACCACCGACGCGCACGGCATGGTCACCGTCACCGGCGGCAAGCTCACCACCAGCCGCCACATGGGCGAGCTGGTCGTGGACGAGGCGCTCAAGGTGCTCGGCCGCAAGGCCGCCTGCCGCACCGCGAGACTGCCGCTGCTCGGCGCCGCCGGCTACGACGCCGAGGCCACCGCGGCGACCGGCGGGACGGGCGCCCACCTGGGCGAGCGCTACGGCACCGAGGCCCGCTTCGTCGCCGCGCTGTTCGCCGAGGACGCCTCGCTGGCCGAGCCGATCGTCGAGGGCTCGGCCTACCTGCGCGCCGAGGTCGTCTACGCGGCGCGCTGCGAGCTGGCGCGCTCGGTGGACGACGTCCTGTCGCGCCGCACCCGGATGCGGTTGTTCGCCCGCGACCTGTCGGTGAAGGCCGCGCCCGAGGTCGGGCGGCTGCTGCAGCGCGAGCTGGGACTGCCGGACGACGAGGTCGCGCGGCAGGTGCGGGAGTACGTGTCCGGCGTCGACCGGGAGAAGACCGTTCTGATGGAGGAACTTTCATGATCAGCAGGCAGACCGTCACGCACCCCTTCAACCGCGGCGACTACGTCGTCGGCGCGCCCACCCCGCCGCGCTGGGCCGCCGACTGCCCGCCCGGGGACGGCCCGGCCAGCCTGCAGGGCGAGGTCGTCCGCGTGCCGGACGCCGTCGTCGCCGAGCTGCGCGCCGCCGCCGCTGCCGTCCACACCGAGCGCGACGAGGTCGTCCGGCGGACCCGCGACTGGTGGGCGGGCACGTCCATCGGCGAGACCGACGGCGCCCCCGCCACCCCCGACGCCGTGGTCGTCGAGGCCGCCGACGAGGACCAGGTCGCCGCCGTCGTCCGCGTGTGCGCCGCGCACGGGATCCCGCTGACCGTCTCCGCCGGGCGCAGCAACGTGCTCGGGGCCGCGCTGCCGGTCCACGGCGGGGTCGTCCTGGACGTGTGCGCCCTGAACCGCATCGTGGCGTTCGACGCCGAGTCGATGATCGTCGAGGTGCAGGCGGGCATGTTCGGCGACCTGTTCGAGAAGGAGCTGCAGGAGGTGCACGGCGCCACCACCGGCCACTGGCCGTCGGCGTTCGCGATCTCCACGGTCGGCGGCTGGGCCGCCTGCCGCGGCGCCGGGCAGCTCTCCACCCGCTACGGCAAGATCGAGGACATGGTCGTCGGGCTGGACGTCGTCCTGCCCGACGGGTCCACCGCCTCCTACGGCACCTACCCCCGCGCGGCCACCGGCCCCGACCTGCGGCAGCTTTTCATCGGCTCCGAGGGCACCCTCGGCGTCATCACCCGGCTGCGGCTGCGCGTCCACCGCCTCCCCGAGTACGCCAAGGGCCTCGCCTACGGGTTCGCGACGTTCGCCGAGGGACTGGACGCCTGCCGGGAGATCCTCCAGCGCGGCGCCGCCCCCGCCGTCCTGCGCCTGTACGACGCGCACGAGAGCGGCACCCACTTCGGCGAGCCGGACACCAACCTGCTGCTCATCGCCGACGAGGGCGACCCGGCGCTGGTGGACGCCACGATGGCGATCGTCGCGGACGTCTGCGGCGCCGCCGCGTCCGTCACGCTGGACGGCGACGCGGTGTTCGAGCGCTGGCTGGACGAGCGGATGCTCGTCGGCAAGTCCGGCGACGGGTTCACGAAGGGCCCGGGCTTCGTCGCCGACACGTGCGAGATCGCCGCGCCCTGGGCGTCGCTGCCGGCGATCTACACCGAGGTCGTCGAGGCGATCGAGGCGGTGCCCGGCACGCTGCGCGCGTCCGCGCACCAGTCGCACGCCTACACCGACGGCGCCTGCATCTACTTCTCGCTGCGCGGCGACGTCGAACGGTCCCGCCGCCGCGATTGGTACCGGGCCGCGTGGGACGCCGCCAACGACGTCCTCATCCGGCACGGCGCGGCGATCAGCCACCACCACGGCGTCGGCCTGCTCCGCTCCCCGTACATGGAGAGGGCCCTCGGCAGCGGCTTCGGGACGCTCGCCCTGGTCAAGCAGGCCATCGACCCGGCCGGGATCATGAACCCGGGCAAGCTGGGCCTGCCGTCGCGATTTGGGGCGGGTGCGTAGAGTTTGAGGGTGAGTCCGCGCCCGAAACGTCCCGTCGATCGCCGCCTGCTGACCGCGCTGGCGGAGTATCCCGTCATGGCCGCGCTCGTCGGCACGGCGATGGCGGAGCGGTTCACCGCGACGCCGGCCCCGCTCGGGGTCCTCGCCTCGGTCCCGCTGGTCGACCTCCAGGCCACCGTGGCGAAGACCACGGCCGCCGGGAAGATCGTGTTCGTCAACATCGACTCGACTCCCGGTCTCGGCCACGACCCGGGCGCGCTCACCTACCTCAAGGGCATCGGGGCGGTCGCGGTCTGCTCCACCCGCGCCGGGATCGTCGAGCGGGCGAGCGCGCTGGGCCTGCTGGCGATGCAGAAGGTCTTCGTGACGGACCGTTCCAACCTGCACCGCAGCGTCCAGTCCGTCGCCCGCTCGCAGCCCGACCTCGTGCAGCTGATGCCCGCGGTCGTCCTCCCGTACGTCGAGCGCCAGGCGCGGGACCTCGGGGTCCCGTACCTGGCCGCCGGGTTCGTCCAGGGCGCGCCGGACGTCGCCGCCGCCCTCGGCCACGGCGCCGCGGGCGTCTGCACGTCCGACGAGGACCTCTGGGGCCTGCGGCGCGCGGCGCTCCCCGCCGCCCGCTGACGCCTCCCCGGTTCCCCTCCCGCTTCACGAGCCCGAAGGATCGCCCATGCCGTCGGCCCCGCCGACACGCCCGCGCGGCCGCACGCCCGCGCCGTCCGGCCCGTCCGGCCCGTCCGCGCCGCCCGGCGGGGCCGGGCCGATGGCCCTCGCGCCGCCCCTGTTCGTCGTGCTGTGGAGCAGCGCGTTCATCGCCGGCGTGCCGGGCGTGGAGTCGGCGCCGCCGCTGCTGCTCATGTTCGCCCGGTTCGGCCTCGCCGGGCTGCTGCTCGCCGCGTACGCGCTCGCGGTGCGGGCGCCGTGGCCGCGCGGCCGGGCCCTCGCGCACATCGCCGTCACCGGCCTGCTGATCCAGGCCGTCCAGTTCGGCAGCTTCTACACCGCGCTCGACCTCGGCTTCCCCGCGGCGGTCGTCTCCCTCGTGCAGGGCCTCAACCCCGTCGTCGTCGCGTTCGCCGCCCGGTTCCTCGGCGAGACCGTCACCGCCCGCCAGTGGCTCGGCTTCGCGCTCGGCGCCGCCGGCGTCGCCCTCGCCGTCGCCGACCGGCTCGCCCTGTCCGCCGGGGGCGTCATGCTGTGCCTGGCCGGCCTCCTCGGGCTCAGCGCCGGGACCCTCTACCAGAAGCGGTTCGTGCCCGACATGGACGTCCGCTCCGGCACCGCCGCGCAGCTCCTCGCCGCCGCCCCGGTCGTCGGCGTGCTCAGCCTGGTGTTCGAGACGCCGCACGTCTCGGACTGGGCGAAGTTCACCGGCTCGGTCGCCTGGATGGTCCTGGTCAACGCCATCGCCGCGTTCCTGCTGCTCAACACGATGCTGCAGCGGTTCTCCGCGAGCCGCGTCAGCACCCTGTTCTTCCTCACCCCGTCGGTCACCGCCGTCATGGCGTGGCTGCTCATCGGCCAGTTCCTGCACCCCCTGGCCATCGCCGGGCTGGTGCTCGGCGGCGCGGGCGTGCTGCTCGCGAGCCGCCCGGTCAGGACGTCCTGAGCGGCAGGACGATCCGGGACGCGCGGGCCGCGTCGTGGAACACGGTGTGCTCGGCGCGGACCATCGCCGGGTGCCGGTCGAAGCGCGGGAAGTTCGACGACGCGATCTCGACGCGGACGCGGTGGCCCGCGCGGAACGTCTGACTGGTGGCGGCGAGGTCGATCTCGTGCCGCGTCCGGTCGCCGGGGGAGCGGACGATCCCGTCGGCGACGTTCATGGCGCGCCCGTCCGGCCACACGTCCACGAGCTTGGCCGTCCAGTCGGCGCCCGGCGCGGACGTCGCCGCGTGCAGCACCGCCGTGACCGGGCCCGTCACCTCGACGTCGGCGCGCAGGACGGGCGTGGTGAAGCACAGGACGTCCGGGCGTTCCTCGACGGCGCGCTGGTCGCGGGGCCCCACGTTGACCGGGTCGGGCAGCAGCAGCCCGCCGCCGTGCGTCGGCACCGGGTCGCCGGGATCGTGGACGAACGCCGACGGGGGCGCGTCCGTCCCCGGGGGCTCGGGGGAGAGCGTCCTGTCCGCGTGCAGGTAGTAGGGCGTGGGGGCGAAGCCGGGCGGCGGCCACGACCCGGCCTCCCGCCACTCGTTCGCGCCCATCGTGAAGTACCGGACCCGCGGGCCGCCCGTCGATCCGCGCAGGAACGCGATCTGTTCCGGCTCCACCAGCGAGGTCATGGCGGCGGCCGCGTGCCCGAAGTCCAGTTCCCCCACGCCGGACGCCTGCGACAGGTGCGTCCACGGGCCGATGATCAGCCGTCCGCCCGGAATCCTCCGGAAGTTCTCCAGGGTCCCGCGCAGGAAGACGTCGAACCACCCGGCCGTGTGCAGGACCGGCACGCCGATGCGGTCGTGCCGGAGCGTCTCGGCGAGCTCCCGCCAGTAGGCGTCGCGTTCGGGATGGTCCGTCCAGTCTCGCCAGAACGGGAACATCTCCGACACGCCCGGCATGTTGCGGACGGGCGTCGTGCGCAGGGCCTTGTCCGGTTCGGCGAGCGCGCCCAGCAACCGCCCGAACCCGTCGCCCCGTTCCCGCCCGGCCGCGGCGCCGTGCAGCGCGCCCAGCAGTCCCTGGAGCGCACCCCAGTGGAACGCGGATCCGACGGCGAACGCGCCCCCGTGGTACTTCAAGCCGTCGTAGAAGTCGTGCGGGGTCATCGACGCCACGACCGCCTTCAGCCCCTCGGGCCGCTCGGCCGCGAGCTGCAGCGCGCACCCGGCGAGATAGGACGTCCCCGACGCGACGACCTCCCCGTTCGACCACGGCCGCGCCCGGATCCACGCGACCGTGTCGGCGCCGTCGCGCGCCTCGTGCACCCACGGGACGAACTCGCCGTCGCTGCTCCCGCGCCCCCGGCAGTGCTGCAGCACCACCGCCATGCCCGCGTGCAGGAACGCGGTGACCGGCTGCGACCGGAACACCTGCTCGCCGTAGGGGCCGCGCACGAGGACGGTCCGGTGCGGCCCGCCCGACGCCGGACGGTGCACGTCCGCCCGCAGGACGACGCCGTCCCGCATCTCGATCGGCTGGTCGAGCGTCGTCGTGACGGGGACGGGGGGACGGTCGAGCTCGGTCATCGGACGTGCTCCCGGAGCGGGGACGTGGGCGTACCGACGTTAGGCACTTCCGTATTGTCCGTCAACGAAATGCCGAATAATCACGCGCGGGCGAGGAGGCCGTGCTCGGCGGCGAGGTCCAGGGCCGCCCGCGCCGCGGGGGCGAGCAGGCCGCGCTCGTCCGGCCCGACGAACCGGAACTCGTCCACCTCCCCGGACGCCGCCATGGCGCCGCGCCCGTCCGCCGTGAAGCACGCCATCCGGACGCGCGAGAACGCCGGCTGGTCGTGCGCCGGGGCGCGCACCACGCCCAGCTCGCGCAGCGACGCCCGCTCCAGCTCCAGCCCCAGCTCCTCGCGCACCTCGCGGGCCAGCGCCGACCAGTCGCTCTCGCCCGGCTCCCGCTTCCCGCCGGGCAGGTACAGCAGGTCGCGGCCCCGCGACCGGACGGCGAGCAGCCGCCCGTCCACGATCCGCACCCACGCGACGACGTCCAGCTCGGCGATGGAATCAGACATGCCGCCCAGTATCGCGGCCCGTCAGAGCCGCCGGGACTCCAGGACCCGGCTCAGGAACTCGCGGGTCCGCGGCTCGGCCGGATCGGAGAAGATCTGCTCCGCGGTCCCGCGCTCCAGCAGGACGCCGTCGTGCAGGAAGCAGACCGTGTCGGCGATGTCCCGGGCGAACCCCATCTCGTGGGTCGCCAGGATCATCGTCATCCCCGACTCCTTCAGCTCCCGGATGATGCCCATCACCTCGGTGACGAGCTCCGGGTCCAGCGCCGACGTCACCTCGTCGAGCAGCAGCAGGCTCGGCCGTCCCGCCATCGCGCGGATGATCGCCACCCGCTGCTGCTGCCCGCCCGACAGCCGGTCGGGGTACTCGCCGGCCTTGTCGGCCAGGCCGAACCGCTCCAGCAGCTCCCGCGCCCGCTCCTCGGCCTCCCGCCGCTTCCGCCTGTGCACCCGGACGGGCGCCAGCGTGATGTTGTCGAGCACCGACATGTGCGGGAACAGGTTGTACGACTGGAACACCATCCCGATGCGCTTGCGGACGTCGTCGGGATCGGCGTCCGGGTCGGTGATCTCCTCGTCCTCCAGGAAGATCGCCCCGTCGTCGACCGTCTCCAGCACGTTCACGCAGCGCAGCAGCGTCGACTTCCCCGAACCGGACGCGCCGATCAGGCACACCACCTCGTGCCGCGCGACGTCCAGGTCGACGCCGCGCAGCACCGGCTGCGACCGGTAGGTCTTCCAGACGCCCTCGACGCGCAGCAGGGGTCCGCTCATGAGCCGCCTCCGGGGGCGCGGCGGCGTTCCGCGCGCGCCGCGAGATGGTCGGTGAACCGGGCCATCGGCACGGTCAGGGCGACGAACAGCATCGCCGCGGCCAGGTAGGGCGTGTAGTTGAACGTCTCCGCGGAGTGGATCTGCGCCTGCCGCAGCGCCTCCAGCGGGCCGAGCACCGCGATCAGCGCCGTGTCCTTCTGCAGCGACGCGAAGTCGTTCAGCAGCGGCGGGACGACCCGGCGCACCGCCTGCGGCAGCACCACGAACCGCAGCGCCTGCGGCCGGCTCAGCCCCAGCGACCGGGCCGCCGCCTGCTGGCTCGGGTGGATCGAGTCGATCCCCGCCCGGAACACCTCCGCGACGTACGCGCCGTACGACAGGACGAGCGCGAGCCCGCCCAGCACCGCCGGGCTGTCCGGCACGCCCTGCAACTGCAGGGCCGGCAGCCCGAACCCCACGAGGTACACCAGCAGGATCGTCGGGATGCCCCGGAACACGTCCGTGTACGCGGTCGCGAGCGCCCGCAGGGGGAAGAACAGCGGGTTGCGCAGCCCCCGCGCCAGCGCGACCAGCAGCCCCAGCAGCAGGATCAGCGGCTCGGCGATCAGGAAGACCTGGACGTTCAGCCAGAAGCCGCGCAGGACGTCCGGGAGCGCGCCCGTGAACTCGCTCCAGTCGAAGAACGTCTCCTGCACCCGGGACCAGCCCGGCGACGAGACCACGATCCCGGCGACGACCGCGACGAACAGCAGGCTCGACGCGGTCGCGAGCGACGCCGACCGGACGCCCGCGCGGCGCCGCCGCCGCTCGCGCTCCCGCTGCCGCTCGCTCTTCACCCAGGCGGCGGCGCCGCCCGGCGCGCCGCCCTCGGCCGGCGCCTTCACTTCAGCAGCGGCGCGTCGGCCTCGTCCGCCAGCCACTTGTCCTCGAGCTTCTGCAGCTCACCGGACGACTTCAGTGCGCCGACGGCCTTGTTGAGGCAGTTCACCAGGGTGTTGCCGCGCTCCAGCAGCAGCCCGAAGTGCTCGGTGTCGCCGTCGCGGTGCGGCAGCTGCCCGACGATCTTCGAGCCGTCGATCTGCGCGCCGGTGACGTAGAACGCGGTCGGCAGGTCGACGACCAGCAGGTCCACCTGCTCGTTCTTCAGCGCGTTCACCGCGTCGATCTGCGTGTTGAACACCTTCGGCTCGTCGCCGGGCTTGATCTGCTCCTTGACGGCCCGCAGCGAGGTCGTCCCGACCTGCACCGCGATCCGCGCGTCCTTCAGCTCCGCCATCGTCTCGGCGCCCGCGTACTTCGAGTCCCCCAGCGTCACCACGGCCTGCCGGACGGTGTAGTAGCCGTCGCTGAACGTCACGGCCTTCGCCCGCTCCGGGGTCACCGAGATCTGGTTGATGTCGAAGTCGAACTTCTTCGGGCCGGGCGCGTACGCCGAGTCGAACGGCTGGACGATCCAGCTCACCTCGTCCTTCCCGAACCCGAGCTCGCCCGCGACCGCGTACGCCACGGCGCTCTCGAAGCCCTCGCCGTTCGACGGGTCGTCGTTCGAGAACCACGGCTCGAACGCGGGCTTGTCCGTCGCGATCGTGAGCTTGCCGGGCGTCTTGAGGTTCAGGTCCTCCTTGGCGCACGAGGCGGGCGCCTCGGCGGTCGACGTCTCCTCGGGGGCGCAGGCGGTGCCGGCGAGGACGACGGCGGCGAGCCCCGTCAGCAGGGGCAGGTAACGGCGGGACACGGGGGCTCCAAGGGGTTGTTCGGTTGTGATCTAGGCGGCCGGGACGGCCCGGAGGACGACCGACGCCGCGCCGGCGAGACCGAGCGCCTCGGCCGCCGAGCCCTGGTTGACGGCCAGGCCGAGCCAGCCGGACGAGTCGGTCCACAGCAGCGCGTCGCCGGGCGGCACGCTGCCGAACGTCTCGGCGAAGGGTACGCGCGCCGTGCGCTCGGTCCCGTCCGGAACGGTCCAGACGACGTCCAGCGGGGTGCCGGGCTCCGGCGCGCCGAACGCGGCGGCCAGGTCGTCCGGCCGCGCGCCGAGCACCAGGCTGCCGAACCGGTCGGTGTACAGGACCGGGGCGGTCAGTTCCCCGGCGGCCACGGCCGGCGGCGGGACGTCGAGGGGCAGCGGCTCCACGGCCGGGCCGAGATCGGCGACGGCGACGCCCGCGGCGGCGTGCGCGGCGGCGGGGGAGAAGATGTCGCGCCCGTGGAACGACGTCGACACCTCGGGCAGCCGGTACGCCGGGTTCTCCAGCGCGTGCGCCGCGACGACGCCGCCGAGCGCCTCGGCCGCCGGGAGCAGCAGCCCGTTGTCCGGGCCGACCAGGACGTCCCCGCGCCCGGTGGCGATCGCGACGGGCCGCCGCGGCGTCCCCACGCCCGGGTCGACGATCCCGACGTGCACGCCCCGCGGCAGGTACGGCAGCGCCTGCCGCAGCAGCATCGCGCCCTCCCGCACGTCGAACGGCGTGATCTCGTCGCTGAGCACGAGCACGTTCGCGGACGGAACGATGCCGTACATCACGCCCGCGCAGATGGCGGTGTAGGCGGCGCCGAAGTCGGTCGCCAGGCTGATGAACGGACGATGCTCGGGCATGGACACCTCGGGACCTGCGGTGATGACGGAGGGTGAGGTGCAAAAGAGTACCAACCGGTGATCGACCTCGGAACGCCGCACACCGCCCGACCGTGTTATCCCCGGTGATGCGCCCCGAAGCCCTCGATCCCGTGCTGCTCCGCACGTTCGTCACCGTCGCCGACCTCGGCTCCTTCACCGCCGCCGCGGCCGCCGGCGGCTACACCCAGTCGGCCGTGTCCCGGCAGATCGCCGCCCTCGAGGACCTCTGCGGCGTCGAACTGTTCGCGCGGGGCGTGCGCGGCGTCCGCCCGACGCCCGCCGCCGAGCACCTGCTGCCGCACGCCCGCGCCCTGCTCGACCGGCTCGCCGACACCGCCCGCGCCCTCGACGGGCTGCGCCGCCTCGACGCCGGGACCCTCCGGATCGGCGCGTTCCCGACCGCGAACGTCGCGCTCGTCCCGCACGCCCTGGCCCGCCTCCGCGAGGCCCGCCCCGGGGTCCGGGTCGTCCTGCGCGAGGACCTGACCGAGCGGCTGACGCCGATGCTCGACGCGGGCGATCTCGACGTCGCCGTCGTCAGCACGCACAAGGCCCCCGCCCCCGCGGGGGACCTCGTCCGGCTCCTCGACGACGAACTGCTCGCCGCCCTCCCGCACGGGCACCCCCTCGCGGCGCGCCGGCGGGTACCCCCGGGCGGCCTCGCGGACGACCCGTGGATCGTCGCCGACGACCCCGCGGCCGTCGCCGCCCTGCACGCCCGCTAGGCGCCGGCGGGCCATGCCACCAGCGAAGGATTCGCACACGAGGCATGCGGGCGGCGCATGCCTCAGACGGCGAACAGGATTCCGGTGACGGCCAGCAGGATCGTCAGGCCCGTCGTGATCAGGACGGACTCGGCGTCGGCGATCCGCCGCCCGTGCGGCAGCCGCTCCCCGCGCCGCCGCAGGTTCGCCCGCGTCCGCCGCACCTGCAGCGCGGCGGCCCCGCACACGACCGCCGCCGCCGTCGCCGCGCCGGCCGCGGACGGGGCGAGCCGCACGCAGAACAGCCCCGCGACGACCAGCGCGAGCGTCGTCCGCGACCAGGCCAGCGCCGTCCGCTCCGGCTGCGCCCCCCGATCCCAGAGCTTCACGATCGCCCGCGGTGATCGGCGCGCGCCCGGCGGCGGCGCGCGGCGACCGCCGCGCGGCCACGGTCCGCGGGCCGGGGCGTCATCGGGTGAAGAGGAGGGCGAGGACCAGGGCGACCGCCGCGACCGCCAGCCCGTACGACATGAGCGGGGCGAGCGCCGGGGGCGGGAGGGTCTCGTCGCGGCGGAGCGCGCGCTCGGTGCGCAGCCAGCGGCGGAACGCCAGCGCGGCCACCAGCGCGCCGGCGGCGGAGAAGCCGATCGCGAGGACGTGCCGGAGCGGCGCGTCCACGAGGTCGCCGGCCAGGGCGACGCCGACGCCGCCCGCGACCAGGGCCAGCGCCGTGCGGATCCACGCGAGGAAGGTCCGCTCGTTGGCGAGGGTGAAGCGCGGGTCGGGGTCGCTGCCCTCGGCGAGCAGGCGGTCGGTCCAGCGGCCGCCGCGGGAGTCGGGGGAACGCGTCGCGGTCATCGGTGTGGCGAACCTGCATCCGGAAACCGGGCGGCCGGTTGCCACCCTGTCGGTTCATATTAGGCGATGCCCGCAATTGCTATTTTGCCGGATTATTCCTATCCAATAGCTGGGAATAGTGGGTGTACGCCCGCGGGGCGCCCGCCGGCCGGCGGGCGCCCCGCGGCACCGTCCCAGGTCAGGCGGAACGCGCCGCCCGGCCGTCCGCGCCGCCGAGCCGCTCGGCGTCCCGCGGGGCCCGGTCGTTCTCCAGCGTCAGGTAGACGAGCACGATCCCGATGTAGGTGCACAGCCGGACCGCGTCCGGAATGCCGTTCCAGGTCTCGTTCATCCACATGCCGAACCATTCGCCGGCGACGGCCTGGAACCCGAAGAACCACAGGAACAGCCCGATCGTGCAGCCGACGAGCCCCCACCGCTTGGCCCGCCGGTACGCGGCGTCGGCCGCGCGCAGCGTCCGCGCCTGCCGCCACGCCGACGCCAGGCACGTCACCATGATCAGCGCCTCGGTGACGATCACGCCGATGTAGCCCGCGTGGTGGAACCAGTTCCACGTGATCGCGCGGTAGTTGATGTTGCTGACCTCGTGCAGCTCGGGTTTCTGCGCGTCCATCGAGAAGACGTGCGAGACGAAGTTGAAGTTCGTCCAGTAGTCGGTGAGGTTGCCGAACACGACGAGGGCGGCGAAACCGCCGACGGTGAAGGTGAGCAGCGCCTTGCTCGCGCGGATGAACCACGTGGTGTCGAAGCGCTGCACGGCCGGAGAAGCCATCGGGACTCGTCCTTACGATCGCGGGAACACGTGTGAACGAGCCCCTCTCGCGACCGCAAGAACCCGGATCGGGGCCCGGAACGCCCGTCCTTGCGCACGGCTCCCCGGCGAGAGTCCGTGACGGGCGCGGTCCACTGGCTCCGCCGCCGGCTGCGGCGGTCGCGGGCCCCGTGAGCCTGAGGTGCGACCTGCGGGTCCCATACTAGAGCCTCGCGCGGGTGAAATCGGACACACGGCGCCGTCACGGGGCGAACCGGCGGGCGGCGGCGTCCTGCTGCGCCAGCCGGTGCAGGGCCGTGAACACCCGCTCGTACACGACGGTCGACACCAGCAGCGACTGGACGGTCCGGGCGCGCGGGGCGGCGTCGTCCACGCGGGCGATCTCGTGCTCGGCGACGTCCGCGGCCGCGCGGACGTACGGGCGCAGATCGGCGAGCGTCACCGGGAACCCGAGGCGGCGCAGCGAGACGAACGCGGCGGCGAGCAGGTCCCGCGCGGGGGCGTCGGCGGCGGCGCGCCAGCCGAGCTCGCGGACGAGCGCGTCGACGTCCTCCCGGGCGGCGCGCAGGTCCGGGTCGGGCGGGACGGCGCCGGGGCGGGGCCCCTCGGCGGGCGCGCCGCCGAGGGCGTGCTGCGCGGTGCCGATCAGGTCGTGCAGGCCGGAGCCGCCGTCGTCCACGGCGGTCACGATCGTGCGGATCGCCGCCACCGGCAGGCCGGCGACCTCGCGCAGCGCGCCGATCAGCCGGAGCCGCTCCAGGTGCGCCGGCCCGTACTCGGCGCGGGTGGCGCTCACCGCCGAGCCGCGGGGCAGCAGCCCCTGCCGGATGTAGAACTTGATCGTCTGCACCGTCAGGCCGCTGCGGTCGCTCAGCTCGGAGATCTGCACCGTCGCCTCCTCGTTCGGAGGCTAACGCCGAATCGCCCGCCGCCGCGGGGATTCGGGGTTATCGGCGCCCGGGGGCCCGGGGCCGCGGCGGGTCAGGACGCGGTGCGGCGCATCCCCTCGGAGATCTTCTCGGCGGCGGCGATGACGGGGCCCGCGTGCAGCCGGCCGGGGGAGCGGGTGAGGCGTTCGAGGGGGCCGGACACCGAGACCGCGGCGATCACCCGTCCGGCGGCGCCGCGGATCGGGGCCGACACCGAGCCGACGCCCTGCTCCCGCTCGCCGACGCTCTGCGCCCACCCCCGGCGGCGGACGGACGCGAGCGTCGCGGCCTCGAACTTCGCGCCCCGCAGGCCCCGGTGCAGCCGGTCGGGCTCCTCCCACGCGAGCAGGATCTGCGCCGCGGACCCGGCCGTCATCGGGAGGGCGGCGCCGACCGGGATGGTGTCGCGCAGGCCGCTGCTGCGCTCGGCGGCGGCGACGCACACCCGGACGTCCCCCTGGCGGCGGAACAGCGACGCGCTCTCGCCCGTCAGGTCGCGGAGCTGGGAGAGGATCGGCTGGGCGATCGCCAGCAGGCGGTCCTCGCCGGCCGCGACGGACAGCTCGGCGAGGCGCGGGCCGAGGATGAAACGGCCCTGCGCGTCGCGGTGCACGAACCGGTGGTGCTCCAGCGCGACGGCGAGCCGGTGGGCGGTCGGCCGGGCCAGGCCCGTGCTCTGGACGAGCTGGGCGAGCGACGCCGGGCCCGCCTCGAGCGCGTTCAGTACGAGAACCGCTTTGTCAAGTACGCCGACTCCGCTAGAGTTGTCCATGTCTTGATATTGCAGTCTCGGAATGTGAGATGCAAATCGGGGCGGACGAGACCAGCGGCGCAAAAGTGATCTAACACGACGCGCCGGACGATTCAGTACAGGTGAGGTGGGAGCGATGGGCCGGACACTGGCCGAGAAGGTGTACGACGCGCACGTCGTACGGCGGGCCGAGGGCGAGCCCGACCTCCTCTACATCGACCTGCACCTGGTGCACGAGGTCACCAGCCCGCAGGCGTTCGACGGGCTGCGGCTGAACGGCCGCCAGGTCCGCCGTCCCGACCTGACGATCGCCACCGAGGACCACAACGTCCCGACGACCGACCTGCTCAAGCCGATCGCCGACCCGGTGTCGCGCACCCAGGTCGAGACGCTGCGCAAGAACTGCTCCGACTTCGGCGTCCGGCTGCACCCGATGGGCGACGACGGGCAGGGCATCGTCCACGTCATCGGCCCGCAGCTCGGCCTGACCCAGCCCGGCATGACGGTCGTGTGCGGCGACTCGCACACCTCCACGCACGGCGCGTTCGGCGCGCTCGCGTTCGGCATCGGCACCAGCGAGGTCGAGCACGTCCTCGCCACCCAGACGCTGCCGCAGGTCAAGCCGAAGACGATGGCCGTCACCGTCGAGGGCGAGCTGCCCGCGGGCGTCACCGCCAAGGACCTCATCCTCGCGATCATCGCCCGGATCGGCACCGGCGGCGGCCAGGGCCACATCATCGAGTACCGCGGCGCGGCGATCCGCTCGCTGTCGATGGAAGGCCGCATGACCGTCTGCAACATGTCGATCGAGGCCGGCGCCCGCGCGGGCATGATCGCCCCGGACCAGACGACCTTCGACTACATCGAGGGCCGCCCGCACGCGCCGCAGGGCGCCGACTGGGACGCGGCCGTCGAGTACTGGACGTCCCTGCGCACCGACGACGACGCGGTCTTCGACAAGGAGATCGTCATCGACGCCGCCGAGCTGACCCCCTTCGTCACCTGGGGCACCAATCCCGGCCAGGGGCTCCCGCTCGGCGAGTCCGTCCCCGACCCCGCGTCGTTCGACGACCCCGTCGCGCGGCAGGCCGCCGAGCGCGCCCTGGAGTACATGGGCCTCACCGCCGGGACGCCGCTGCGCGAGATCCCCGTCGACACCGTCTTCGTCGGCTCCTGCACCAACGGACGCATCGAGGATCTGCGCGCCGTCGCGGACGTCCTCAAGGGCCGCAAGGTGGCCGACGGCGTCCGCATGCTGGTCGTCCCGGGCTCCATGAAGGTCAAGAAGCAGGCCGAGGAAGAGGGCCTCGACGCGGTCATCTACGCCTCGGGCGCCGAATGGCGGGAGGCGGGCTGCTCGATGTGCCTCGCCATGAACCCCGACAAGCTCACCCCGGGCGAGCGCAGCGCCTCGACGTCCAACCGCAACTTCGAAGGACGGCAGGGCCCGGGCGGCCGCACCCACCTGGTGTCGCCCGCCGTCGCCGCCGCCACCGCCGTCACCGGCCGCCTGGCCGCTCCCGCCGACCTCTGAGGAACCACGATGGAAGCGTTCACGACCTACACCGGGCGCGCGGTCCCGCTGCGCCGCAGCAACGTCGACACCGACCAGATCATCCCCGCCGTGTGGCTCAAGCAGGTGAGCCGCACCGGCTTCGACAAGGGCCTGTTCTCCGCGTGGCGCGAGGACCCCGGATTCGTCCTCAACCAGCCGCAGTACGCGGGCGCCGGGATCCTGGTCGCCGGCCCCGACTTCGGCACCGGCTCGTCCCGCGAGCACGCCGTCTGGGCCCTGCAGCAGTACGGCTTCCGCGTCGTCATCGCGCCCCGCTTCGGCGACATCTTCCGCAACAACTCCACGAAGATGGGCCTGCTGCCGGTCGTCCTCCCCGGCGACCGGGTCGAGCACCTGCAGACCCTCGTCGAGAAGGACCCGGCGCTGGAGATCACCGTCGACCTCGCGAACCGCGAGGTCCGCCACGGCGCCGAGACCGCGACCTTCGAGATCGACGACTACACCCGCTGGCGCCTGATGGAGGGCCTGGACGACATCGGCCTCACCCTCCGCCACGCCGACGCCATCGCCGACTTCGAGGCCACCCGCCAGCCCTGGAAGCCGGTGACCCTTTAAGCCCGGGGACGCCGTGAGCCCGGGGACGCCGTAAGGGCGGGCGGCCATGGGTGTGTCGGCCCGGATCGGGAAGGGACCGGTCCGGGCCTTCGGCGTACCCGGGTGCCGGAGCACCCGGGCGCACCGGCGACAATCGAGGTGTGCGGAGGCCCGAACGACCGTTGGGGGGAAGGCACATGACCTCGGCCCCGTGGGACGGACCGGCATGGGACGACCCGGAGCTGACCCGGCTCGCGCGGCAGCTGCGCGACGCCCACCGCGCCGTCGCGCCGCTCCCGCCGTCCGTCCGGCAGCGGCTCATCCGGCACCTCCTGGCGATCACCGATCTGGCGAAGCGGGACGCCGCCCTGGCCGCGCGCAGGCTGGAGACGTTCCTCGCCGATTTCCAAGACGCGCCCGACGTCCGTTAGCGTGCGCAGTGGCCGGATCCGGTCCGGTCACCCGGCGAGACGGGGACGAGAACGACAAAAACGGCGGCGACACGCCAGCGATTGCGTGCAGGTGATTGTGTCGGTGCTGAGGGTCCCTTAGTTTCGTTCGGGCAAGGGGGGAACTAGAGGAGTAACCCATGAACAAGCGTGAGCTGGTCGACGCCATCTCTGACCGGCTGGGCAGCAAGAAGGCCGCAGCCGAGGCCGTCGACGCCATCCTGGAGGCGATCCAGACCGCCGTCGCCAAGGGCGACAAGGTCGCGATCACCGGGTTCGGATCGTTCGAGAAGGCCGACCGGCCTGCCCGTACGGCTCGCAACCCCGCAACGGGCAAGACCATCGAGGTTCCGGCGACGTCCGTGCCGAAGTTCAAGGCGGGCGCCGACTTCAAGAACCTGGTGGCCGGAAAGAAGTAGCCACAAGCGACGGCGCCCGGGACCCATCGGCACGGTCCCGGGCGCCTTCGTATGTCCGGGCGCCTTCGTATGTCCGGGGCCGTCCGTCCGGGGGTCCGTCCGGGGGCCGTCCGTCCCGGGTCAGGGAGACGGCGGCAGCGGGAACGTCGACAGCGTCACCACGGTGACCCGGCCCTCGTGCACCGCGAGGTTGACCCGCTGCCCGAACCGCAGCAGCCGCAGCCCGCCCGCGTCGAACGCCGCGGCGTCGAACGGCAGCTCCGACCCGTCGTCCAGCAGCACGCTTCCCGAGCGCGTCTCGTCGTCGAACGTCCGCACCGTCCCCTGCATGCCGGTCACCCTACGACGCGCGCGCCGCTCACGCGTCGGCGGCGAGGGCGAGCCGGGCCGCGACGGACGCGGTGTGCGGGCCCGCGCCGAGCGCGAGGACCGCTCGAAGATCGTCCGGCGTGTCCACATCCCGGCGTACGCTGTCGATGGAGTCCAGGACCAGTTCCCGGGCGCCCCCGGCGCGGTGCGCGGCGCGCGAGCCGTGCCCGAACGCGGGGGCGAACGGGACGCCGGGGCGCGCGGTGTACAGGGTGGTGCCGACGCCCGCCGCGTCCGGGACGAACGCGTGCGGCGCGGCCGCGGCGGCGTCGAGGACGCGCGCGAGTTCGTCCGGCCGCAATGCGGGCAGGTCAGCGGAAAGCGCCCCCACGCCCGCGTCCGGGGCGGCCTCCCGGCCCCGCGCGGCCCCGTACTCCAGGGCCGGGTTGAGGCCCGCGTCGGGCTCGTCGGGCACGATCCGGGCGCCGAGCGCGGCCAGTTCGGCGGCCGGAAGGGGGTCGTCGGTGACGACGATCACATGGCGGACGCGGTCGCAGCGCAGCGCCGCGGCGACCGTGTCGGTGGCCACGGCCAGCGCGAGGTCCCGCCGGTGCGGGCCCGCGATGGCGGACATCCGGGTCTTGGCCCTGGCGAGGACCTTGACCGGTACGACGAGCGACCACTGGAGGCGGGGCGCGCTGGGCGCGGCATCAGAAGACATGGCAACTCGACACTATGCGCACGGAACCGCGAAACTTGAGGACACCCCGCGTTCATCCGGGGTACGGATCGGAAGGGGACGGGGCATGAGCCACGGGTATTCGCCGGCCTGGCGCAAGCTCACGATCGTCATCCTGCGCCCGCTGCTGTTCGGGCTGCTGAAACGGGACTGGCGGGGCCGGGAGAACGTGCCCGGGGAAGGCGGTGTGATCATCGCCGCGAACCACATCTCCGAGTCCGATCCGCTGGCGCTCGCCCACTTCGTCTACGAGTCGGGCCGCTACCCCGTCTACCTGGCCAAGTCCACGCTGTTCGACGTGCGGTTCATCCGGGCGGTGCTGCGCGGCACCGGGCAGATCCCCGTGTACCGGGACACGGCGGACGCGGCGCTGGCGCTCAAGGACGCCGAGCGCGCGCTGCTGGACGGCGAGTGCCTGATGTTCTACCCCGAGGGGAGCTGCACCCGCGACCCCGAGCTGTGGCCGATGACCGGCCAGACGGGCGTGGCGCGGATGGCGCTGAAGACGGGCGCGAAGGTCGTGCCGGTGGCGAGCTGGGGCGCGCACGAGCTGCTGCCGTACAAGAAGGGCGAGCAGACCGGTCTCGCGGGCGGCCTGAAGAAGGGCTTCCACCCCTTCCCCCGCAAGACGATGCGGGTCGCCGCGGGACCGCCCGTCGACCTGTCGCGGTACGCGGGGCGGCCGCTCGACCGGGAGACGCTGCGCGCCGCGACCGACGACATCATGGCGGCGATCGCCGGGCTGCTCGGCGAGCTGCGCGGCGAGGAGCCGCCCGCGGAACTCTACGACCACCACCGGGTGCTGGAGGAACGCCGCCGGGCGGCGGTGCCCGGCGCCCGTCCGGCCGCGGACGACGCCGGAGACGGTGCCGGGGACGGTGCCGGAGACGGTGCCGGAGAGGACGCCGGGGCGCGCTCCCCCCGGAGCGAGGCGGCGGGCTCGTGACGTTCAAGACCGCGGTGATGGGCGCGGGCTCCTGGGGCACCACGTTCGGCAAGCTGCTGCACGACGCGGGCGGCGAGGTGGTCCTGTGGGGCCGCCGGCCCGGAGTCGTCGAGGCGATCAACGACCGGCACGAGAACACCGACTACCTGCCGGGCATCGCGCTGCCCGAGGGGATGCGCGCCACGCTCGACCCCGTCGAGGCCCTCGACGGCGCCGACTTCGTCGCGCTGGCCGTCCCCGCGCAGACGCTCCGGGCGAACCTCGCCGGGTGGCTGCCGCACCTGCCGCCCGGCGCGGTCATGGTGAGCCTGATGAAGGGCGTGGAGGACGGGACGACGCTGCGGATGTCGGAGGTCGTGCGGGAGGTCGCGGACGTCCCGCAGGAGCGGGTCGCGGTGTTCTGCGGGCCGAACCTGGCGCGGGAGATCGCGAGCGGGGAGCCCGGCGCGGCCGTCGCGGCGTGCGCGGACGAGGACGCCGCGCGGCGCCTGCAGGCGGCGACGATGACCCCGTACTTCCGCGTGTACACGTCCACGGACGTGGTCGGCTGCGAGCTGGGCGGCGCGGTGAAGAACATCGTGGCGCTGTGCGTCGGGATGTCGGTCGGGCTCGGCTTCGGCGCCAGCACCCAGGCGGTGCTGATGACCCGCGGCCTCGCCGAGATCACCCGGCTCGGGGTGGCGATGGGCGCGGACGAGCACACCTTCGCGGGCCTCGCCGGGATGGGCGACCTCGTCGGGACCTGCATGTCGCCGCTGTCGCGCAACCGGACGTTCGGGGAGAACCTCGGCCGGGGCATGACGCTGGAGCAGGTCATCTCGGTGACGAAGCAGACCGCCGAGGGCGTCAAGTCGGCGGAGGCGGTGATGGAACTGGCCCGCAAGCACAACGTGGAGATGCCGATCACGGAGGCGGTCACGGCCGTCCTGCACCACGGCATGCCGATCAAGGAGGCGGCCGTGTCGCTGATCTCCCGGTCCCCGAAGGCGGAGCGTTATGGCGTGTGACCTGCGGTGGACGTCCCGGTGGGCACGCCCGGGGCGCTCGTGGCCGACCCCGGCCCCGCAGCGGTAGGGTCGGGGATCATGTCCCATTCCAAGATCCGCGTGGCCGTCGTGTTCGGCGGGCGCAGCAGCGAGCACGCGATCTCCTGCGTCACCGCCGGAGCCGTGATGGCCGCGATCGACCGGGACCGCTACGAGGTGGTGCCGATCGGCATCGCCCGCGACGGCCGCTGGGTGCTGGCGTCCGGCGACCAGCGGCTCGCGATCGAGGACGGCGTGCTGCCCGAGGTGGACGGCACCGGCACGGCGCTCGCGCTGCCGTTCGACCCCGCCGGCCGCGGCCTGATCGCCGCAGCCCCGGGGGAGGTCCCCACCGAGCTCGGCGAGGTCGACGTCGTCCTGCCGCTGCTGCACGGCCCCTTCGGCGAGGACGGCACCATCCAGGGCATGCTCGACCTGGCGGGCATCCGGTACGTCGGCGCGGGGGTGCTGGCCAGCGCGGTCGGCATGGACAAGGGCTTCATGAAGCTCGTCTGGCAGGCGCAGGGGCTGCCCGTCGGCCCTTACGTGCTGGTCGGCGACCGGGAGTGGCGCCGCGAACGCAAGCGCAAGATCGACGAGATCAAGGAACTCGGCCTGGACGCGGGCCGCGCCGTGTTCGTCAAGCCCGCGCGGGCCGGGTCGAGCATGGGCATCAGCCGCGTCACGTCCGAGGACGCCCTGGAGGCGGCCGTCGAGGCGGCCCGCGAGCACGACCCGAAGGTCGTCGTGGAGGCCGCGATCGAGGGCCGCGAGATCGAGTGCGGCGTGCTGCAGGGCGTCGACGACGGCCCGGCCGAGGCGAGCCTGCCCGCCGAGGTGCTGACGTCCGGCGACAGCGACTTCTACGACTTCGAGACGAAGTACCTCGACGGCGCCACCACGATGGCGATCCCGCCGGACCTGCCGGACGCGGCCGTCGAGGAGGTGCGGCGCATCGCCGTCCAGGCGTTCGAGGCGCTCGACTGCGAGGGCCTCGCCCGCGTCGACTTCTTCCGTACGCCGGACGGCCGCTGGGTCCTCAACGAGATCAACACGATGCCTGGCTTCACGCCCGCGTCGGCGTTCCCGCAGATGTGGGCCGCGACCGGCCTGGACTACCCGTCCCTCGTCGACCGCCTCATCCGGACCGCCGCCGCCCGCACCACCGGGCTGCGCTGACGCACGGCCCGCGTCAGCCGTAGCGGAGCAGGCCGCGGTCGGCGAGCGTGGCGGCGTCGGACGCGCGGGCCCCGGCGTCCGAGAACGTCCAGAGGGTGCCGCCGATGACGAGCGACCGCCGGACGGGCGCGCCGGGATGCCGGACGCGGCCGGCCCGCGCGATGCCGTCGCGGGTCACCGTCAGGACGAGCGCCTCGCCCGTCCCGCCGCCGGGTTCGCGCACCGGCAGGACGGTGAGGCCGGTGCGCGCCCAGTACCGGAAGGCGTGCGGGTCGAACTCTGCGGCCGACGTCGCGCCCGGGACCCGGTACGCGTCGATCCGCCGCGGCGCGCCGGTCACGTCGAACAGCGACACCTGCAGGCCCTCGACGCGCCCGGACGCGTCCGCGTCCTGCCCGACGCCGAGGATCCGCCCGTCCGCCACCGGATGCAGGTAGGCGGAGTAGCCGGTGATCTTCAGTTCGCCGGTGACGCGGGGACGGCGCGGGTCGGACAGATCGAGCGCGTACAGCGGGTCGGTGCGGCGGAACGTCACCACGTGGGCGGTCGGCCCGGTGAAGCGGACCGCGTGAATGCGCTCGGTCTCGCCGAGGCCGCCCACCCGCCCGATCACCTCGAGGCGCGGCCCGCGCCGCCGCAGGACGTGCAGCGCGCTGCTCGACGTGCGCGGGTCGCCGGGACGGGACGTCGTCGCGATGCGGAGATCCCCGTCGTGTTCGGACATCGCGTACTGGTTCAGCAGGTGTCCCGGCACCGATCCGGACGCGGCGTACTCCGGGCGCCCGCCCGGCCGCAGCGTGATCTTGTGGACGTCCGTGCGTTCGGCGGGCGCCGGCCGGCCGGCGTGCCGGCGCGGCGGCGTACCGGTGATGTACAGGCTCTTCCCGTTGCCGTAGACCGCGGACCCGTCGACCGCGATGCCGATCGGGCGCGGGTCGGCGAGCCCGCCCGCGAGGTCGAGCGTCAGCACGCTGAGCATCGACCCGCTCCCGGCGTACGCGGCCGGGCGGCTCACCCGGTCGCACGGCGCCCGATGCCCGGCCTGCCGCCCGCCGCCCCGGTCGACGCGGAACACGGGCAGCCAGGCGTCCAGGGGCGCCCGCATCACCGCGCGCCGGTTCGCCGCGATCGCGGCCTCCTCGTCCCGTCCCGCCGGCCCGCCCGGGCGCGGCTCCGGGAAGCCGATCCGCGGGGTCGACCGGACGACGAGGTGGACGGTACCGCCGTTCCGCCGCGCGTCCACGTACTCGGTCTCGGACGTCAGCGTGGCGACGACGCGCGGCGCGGCGGAGACGTCCACGAGCGTCAGCCGGGTGCGCGGGGCCGGGGGAGCGGGCGGCGGGGACGGGCGCGGCGGCGGGCCGCCGCCCGGGAGCCGCGCCCGGCCTTCGAGGGCCACGAACGCGCGCCGCGACTCCAGCACCAGGACGCGGTCGCCGTCCATGAGGAGCCGCCGTTCGGCGCCCCGGTCGTCCCCGGGAAGGTCCAGCGTGTGCGCGACCTTCCTGGACACGGGATCGATGACGTGCAGGCCGCCGTCCCCGAGGGCGACGATGCGGCGCCCGTCCGTCTTGACGAGGTCGGGCTCGTCCGCGCCGCGCTCGTGCGCGTTCGTCCGGGAATGTTCCGGGACGGCCGCCGCGCCGGGCACGGCGGGCGCCGCCGGCCCACGCCGCTCGGGCGCCGACGAGTCCGGAGCGGCCGTCCCGCCCGGCCCCACCTGCGCGGCGGTCGTGCGCCGCAGCCCGTCCAGCAGTCGTTCGCAGTCCCGGTAGCCGACCAGGGCCATCGGCGGCGGGGGCACCGGCTCCGGGGCCTCCCCGGCCCGCAGGGCGCAGCCGCCCGACACCGTCACCGCCGCGGCCGCCATCGCGGCCGCCGGGACCGTACGTGCGCGCATTCGCGTGAGACGCGGACCGGCCCCGCCCGGTTCCGTCCGGCCCGAAGCGAGACCTGGGCGAGATCGTTCGTCGCGGCGGCGGGTGGCCGGATATGCCACGCTTAGGGCGACTGTCCCCACCCCGAGGAGAACGCACCCGTGTGGCACGCCGAGATCCCGGATCGCATCGGCCCGTACCGGGTGATGGACCGGCTCGGCGAAGGCGGCATGGGCACCGTCTACGCCGGCACCGACGCGTCCGGCCGCAAGGTCGCGATCAAGGTCATCCGGCGCGAGTACGCCGCCGACCCGCAGTACCGGGCCCGGTTCGAGTCCGAGGTGCGGGCCGCCCAGCGCGTCCGCCCGTTCTGCACCGCCCCCGTCCTGGACGCCGACCCGCGCGCCGACCCCCCGTACCTCGTGACGGAGTTCGTCAACGGGCAGAGCCTCGACGCCGCCGTCGCCGAGGGCGGGCCGCTGCGCGGCGCCGACCTGGAGGCCGTCGCGGTCGGCATCGCCACCGCGCTGACCGCCATCCACGACGCCGGCGTCGTCCACCGCGACCTCAAGCCCGCGAACGTCCTGCTGTCCACCTTCGGGCCGCGCGTCATCGACTTCGGCATCGCCCGCTCCCTCGGCGGGACGCGGCTGACCGCGACCGGCGGCATCGTCGGCACCCCCGCCTTCATGGCCCCCGAGCAGCTCGACGGGCGCGGCGCGTCCCCCGCCTCGGACGTCTGGGCGTGGGGCGCCACCGTCGCGTTCGCCGCCCGCGCCGACACCTGCTTCGCGGGCGACTCCCTCCCGGCGATCATCCACCGGATCATGAGCGCCGAACCGGACCTGGGCGGGCTCGGCGGCTCGCTCCTGCGGGCCGTGCGCCGCGCCCTCGCGAAGGATCCGGCGCACCGCCCGTCCGCCCAGGAACTCCTCGACGGCCTCATCTCCGGCGGCGTCCGCACACCGCCGCAGCCGGACACGAACCCGCCGTTCCAGCCGAGCACGAACCCGTCCGCGGCCCGCCCGGCGCACCTGGCCCGCCCGGCGCACCCGGGGCCCGCGCTCGCCGACGGCGAGGCCGAGGCCCTCGTCGAGCGGCAGTACCGGCAGGCCGCCCAGGCGGGCGATCCGGCGGCGATGCGCAACCTCGCCGAGCTGCTCCGCCGGCAGGGCCGCACCGCCGAGGCCGACTCGTGGCACCGGTACGCCGACGCCGTCGCGACCCGCCCGTCCTACGGCCTCCCGAACCACCGGCCCCCGAGCCACCGCCCGCCGGTCGACCCGCACGTGAAGCCGCCGCTCAACAGCTACGCGATCTACGCCCTCACGTTCGGGCTCGTCGGCCTCGTGACGTGCGGCCTCCCGTCCATCCCGGCCATCGTCGCCGGGCACCTGGCGTGGGGACGCGTCCGCCGCTCCGGCGAACGCGGCCTCGGCCTCGCCCTCACCGGCATCGCCCTCGGCTGGATCATGATCGCGTTCTGGCTGATCCTCCTCATCGGCATGCTGGCGCCCCCGGCCGACGGGGCCTGAGAAAAACCGATTGTGCCGCCGCCGCCCCGGATGGCACCGTAGATCACGTCAGCCCGTCGACGACGGTGACGCGAGACCCCGAGAGGAGGACCGGCCATGGCACTGACGCTGTATCGACTTGGCGGCCGACTGCCCTCGGCGTCGCACGCCCGCCCCGGCCGGTATCCCGCCTCCTAAGGCCCTCACCGCCCGAGCCGCCGCGAGCGACGCCTCCTCGCCCGACACGCGCGGCTCTACCCCAATCGGCAGAGGGGCCACTCTCAGGAAGTGGACGTTCCGGGTTCGAATCCCGGGAGCCGCACGACGCCTCCGTAGTCCAACGGCAGAGACGACAGCATGAGGTGCTGTGCGATGGGGGTTCGAATCCCTCCGGAGGCACGACGCGGGCCGCGCCCCACAGGACGCGGGCCCGCGCCCGGGGCGGCGCCGACGCCGGAGAGTCGGGCCTGCCTGTAAAGCAGGTGCCTCGCGCTGAGTGGGTTCGAGTCCCACCCGCCCCACCCCGACCCCCGCGGGGGCGGCCGGAGCGAACCTTGCCCCTGCGGGCCCGGGGCGGCCTCGCTCCGGTGATGTTGCGGCGGTTCCCGGTCCTGGAATAACGTCTGGACACGTGTCGGGGGAACAGGTGGCGACCGAGGGTACGCGGCGGCGGCTCACCGAGCGGCAGGCCGATACGGTGCGGCGGCTGACCGATGCCGCCGTGGACGAACTCCGCGAGAGCGGCTACGACGGGCTGACCGTCCGCAACGTGGCCCGCCGCGCCGGGGTCGCGCCCGCGACCGCCTACACCTACTTCGCCTCCAAGAACCACCTGATCACCGAGGTGTTCTGGCGGCGGCTCCGCGCGCTGCCGCCGGTGGCGGCGGACGGGCCGCTCCGCGCGCGGGTGATCGAGGTGCTGCGGGAGATCGCGCTGCTGGTGTCGGACGAGCCGGAGCTGGCGGCGGCCTGCACGACGGCGATGCTCGGCACCGACCCGGACGTCCGCGAACTGCGGGTCCGCATCGGCGGCGCGATCCGGGGGCGGCTCACGGCCGCGCTGGGCGACCACGCCGACGAGCGGACGCTCGGGGCGCTCGAACTCGCCTACTCCGGCGCGTTGCTGCACGCGGGCATGGGATACACGTCCTATGCCCGGATGGCCGACCGGCTCGCCGAGATGGCCGAGCTGATCCTGCCCGGTCCAGCGTGAGGCGGCCGGTCAGATCTGGCCCTCGGGCTTCTCCGGGATCGTCGCCGTGATCGCCGGGGAGAGCTCGATGAGGACGTCGCCGGCCGGGTGGTACTCCGGCGGGACCGTCACCTCCACGTACGCCTGCCGGGCCACCGCCGTGAAGGTGACCGGCGGGTCGCTGGGGGTGGGGTACCAGTCGATCCCGTTGATCGTGACGAGCTGCGACTCCGGCCGCAGCGTCGCCGGGCGCGCGACGCCGCAGCGCAGCCCGATCGCGGGCGATCCCCACGCCGCCGTCAGCGGCGACTCCGGCGAGGTGTCCCGCCCGTCCAGCCCGTGCAGTTTCTCCGGCAGCCGCAGCCCCTCGCAGAGCCGCCGCGCCGCCGCGTCCGGCTCCGGCGGCCGGACCTGCACCGCACCGTCGCCGCACGCCACCGCCAGCGCCGCCACCATGGCGAGGGCCGTCGCCGGCGCCCCCCGACGCTTCACCATCGACCGCTTGCGCTCCCGTCAGATGTGCACGATCGGGCAGGTCAGCGTCCGGGTGATCCCCTCGACGGACTGAATCTGCGCGACGACGAGCTTGCCGAGTTCGTCCACGTTGTTCGCCTCCGCCCGGACGATCACGTCGTAGGGGCCGGTGACGTCCTCCGCACGCGTGACGCCGGTCATGCCGGATATGTGGCCCGCCACCTCGGCTGCCTTGCCGACTTCGGTCTGGATGAGGATGTAGGCCTGCACCATCACGTCCTCCCCGGGCGGAGAAAATGCCGTCGGACGGTTCACCGTATCGCGTTACCCGCTCCGGCGGGCGGTCGGGGCCGTACGAACCGGCGGCCGCGCGATGAAAACATGGGCGGATGGCGACGATCGGGGAACTGGGCGAGTTCGGGCTGATCGAACGGCTGACGGCGCGGCTGCCGCGCGGCGCGCGGGTGCCGCTCGGGCCCGGCGACGACGCGGCGGTGATCGCCGCGCCGGACGGGCGGGTGGTCGCGACGACCGACCTGCTCGTGGAGGGCCGGCACTTCCGCCGCGACTGGTCGGGCCCCTACGACATCGGCCGCAAGGCCGCCGCGCAGAACCTCGCGGACGTCGCCGCCATGGGCGCCCGGCCCACCGCCCTCCTCGTCGGGTTCGCCGCGCCGCCCGATACCGGCGCCGAGTGGGCGGACGGCCTGTACGCGGGCCTCGCGGACGAGTGCGAGGCCGCGGGGGCGTCCGTCGCGGGGGGCGACGTCGTGGCGGCTCCGGAGATCACGCTGGCGATCACGGCGCTCGGCGACCTCGGGGGCGGCGCGCCGCTCACCCGGGCCGGGGCGCGTCCCGGCGACGCCGTGGCCGTCCGGGGGCGGCTCGGGTTCGCGTCGGCGGGCCTGGAGCTGCTCACCGCCGGACGGGACGGCCCCGCGGAGGTGATCGCGGCCCATCGGCGCCCGGAACCGCCCTACGAGGCGGGACCGCAGGCGCGGGAGCTGGGCGCGACCGCCCTGCTGGACGTCAGCGACGGGCTGCTGCAGGACCTCGCGCACATCGCCGGGGCGAGCGGGGTACGGATCGACGTCGAGTCCGCGGCGGTCCCCGTCGCGGCCGTCCTCGGCCCCGACGGGCTGCGGCACGCGCTCACCGGTGGCGAGGACCACGCGTTCGCCGGTACGTTCCCGGCGGCGGCGATCCTGCCGCCGTCCTGGACGCGGATCGGCGCGGTCGCGCGCGGAACGGGCGTCCGGGTCGACGGGCGCGTTCCAGAAGGCGGGGGATGGGACCATTTCCGCATGTGAACGGAGCTTTAACCGAATTTGAGATGTGCAGGGCGTTCGTCGGGCCGGTAGGCATATTTGGTGCCGGTTTGGTATACATCCCCTGACCGACGAGGAATGGAATGGGACGACACTCCAAACCCGAGCAGCCCGAGGACGAGCCCGGATCGAGCGCGCAGGCGCCGCCGGGCCGGCCCCTCGGTCCGTCCACCGGACCTCGCTACGACGGCTTCACCGGCCCGACCGACGACCAGGTCTTCGTGTCCCGCCCGGGGAACCACCGGCGGCCGCGCGAGCACGGCCCGGCGTCCGGCGGCCCCCGGACCGGCCCCCAGATCGGTCCTCGCGCCACCCTGCCCGACGGTGCGCCCACGGTGCGGCCCGGGCAAGGCGTCCCGCCCCCGCCCGGTTCCGGCCCGCCTGCGGGGCCGCTGGGCCCCGGCTCGGCGGGCCCCGTGGACGCCGGCCCGGCGGGCGGCACCGGGGCGAACACGTCCAAGCCGCGGCGGGTCGCCCGGTTCGTCGGCTCCCTGCCGTTCCCGCTGATGCCGATCGTCGCGCTCGTGATCGCCGTCGGGATCGTGTCGTACGCGCTGAGCACGCAGCAGATCTCGCTCAACTTCGCCGGCGGGGTCCCCAAGGATCCGCAGGCCACCGCCAACGACGGCCAGGTGCTCCAGCACGGCCCCGGGCAGGGGGCCGAGGCGTCCGGCGGACGGCCGGACGGGCTCGTCGTCGCGTTCGCCGTGGCGTCCCGCGACGCGGACGGGTTCGAGGCGACCGCCACGATCGCCAACCAGGGGGAGCGGCCGGTCGCCGAGTGGGCCCTCGCCTTCAAGATCCCGAACGCCGTGGTCGCCGAGGTGCGGGGCGCCGCCGTCGCCGAGGTCGGGCGGCTCACGAAGGTGCACGGGACCACCGCGATCCCCGCGGGCGACGCCGTGAAGATCGTCTTCACCGCGAGCGGCACGCCCGCCAAGCCGACCTACTGCGTGCTCAACGAGCTGGAGTGCGCCCTCGCCTGAGCCGCTCGCCCGGCCCCGGGGGCGGGCCGCAACGGGACGATCCGGAATAAGGTGGGCGCATGTCCCATGATGCGCCCGCCGCCCAGGCTCCGCCGCTCGTCCTCACCATCGCCGGTTCCGACTCCGGCGGCGGCGCCGGCATCCAGGCGGACCTGAAGACCATGCTCGCCCTCGGCGTGCACGGCATGAGCGTGATCGCCGCCGTCACCGCGCAGAACTCCCTCGGCGTCCAGGGCTACTGGGAGCTGCCCGTGGAGGCCGTGCGCGCCCAGCTCGACTCCGTCCTGTCCGACATCGGGGTGCACGCGCTCAAGACCGGGATGCTCGCCTCCACCGCGCTCGTCGAGACGGTCGCCGAGGCCCTCGCCGCGTCCGACGCCCCCTCCGTGGTCGACCCGGTCGGCGTGTCCAAGCACGGCGACTCGCTGCTCGCGCCCGAGGCCGTCGATGCCGTCCGCGGGACGCTGCTGCCCGCCGCGACCGTCGTCACCCCGAACCTGTACGAGGTGGAGCAGCTCACGGGCGTCAAGGTGGTGGACGAGTCGGGGATGCGCGAGGCCGCCGAGGCGGTCAAGGCGCTGGGCCCGCGGTGGGTGCTGGTGAAGGGCGGCCACCTGCCGGGCGAGCCCGCCGACCTGCTGTTCGACGGGGAGCGCGAGCACCGGTTCGCCGCCCCCCGGCACGACAACCGGCACACCCACGGGACGGGCTGCACGCTGGCGTCCGCGATCGCCTCGCACCTGGCGCTGGGCGCGGACGTCCCCACGGCCGTCGCCCGCGCCAAGGAGTACGTGACGGGCGCCATCGCCGCGGGCTTCCCCCTCGGCACCGGCATCGGCCCCGTCGACCACGCCTGGACGCATCGCGCCCACATGCGGCGCGCCTGAGAGCCGCGGGCATGCGAAAGGCCGGCCCACCGGACGCGTCCGATGGGCCGGCCTTCGTGCCCGCGGTCAGACCGTGGGCTTGACGATCTTGCCGGCCTTGATGCAGGACGTGCAGGCGTTGATCCGCTTCGTGCCGCCGTTCACGACGGCGCGCACGCGCTGGATGTTGGGGTTCCAGCGGCGCGGGGTGCGGCGGTGCGAGTGGGAGACGCGCATGCCGAAACCGGGTCCCTTGCCGCAGACGTCGCAAACGGAAGCCACGGGAAACTCCAAGTGGGTGTCGATGTCTAACCGGAGCGCCGCCCGTCGCCGTAGGGGGCGAACCGGACATCATCGGCGCTCACGAGGGAACGCCTGGACGAGGCGCATGGATCAGGGTAGCCCACCGCGCACGCGTTGAGCGAATCGGCCTGCGCGAACGCGGGGCCTCCCGCCCGAGGCGCCTGATTCACGTCACCGGTATGGGCTACAAAGGACGGCGTGGCGAATCTCGACGAGCCGTTGCGGAAGGTACTCGGCGACAAGACGGCCAAGGTGCTGGAGAAGGGCCTCGACCTGCACACCGTCGGCGACCTCCTGCACCACTACCCGCGCCGGTACGCGCACCGCGGCGAGCTGACCCCGCTCAGCGGGCTGCAGGACGGCGAGCACGTCACGGTCATGGCCGAGGTCGTCAAGGTGCAGGGCCGCACCATCTCCCGCAGCCCCGGCTACGTCCTGGAGATCACCGTCACGGACGGCACCGGCCGGCTCAAGCTGAGCTTCTTCGGCCGCAAGGGCTCCTACCGGCCCGAGAAGGACCTGTCGCCGGGCACCCGCGGCCTGTTCGCCGGCAAGATCAGCACCTACGTGCCGCGCAGCGGGCAGGTGCAGCGGCAGCTCACCCACCCGCAGTACAAGGTCGTCGCGGAGAAGACCGCCGAGCAGGCCGCGCAGGAGTGGGCCGACGAGATCATCCCGATCTACCCGTCCACCAAGGGCCTCGACATCGAGGCGATCAGCAAGTCCGTCGGCACGGTGCTGGACGGCCTGGAACTGCCCGCCGACCCGATGCCCGCGTCGCTGCTGCGCCGCCGCGGCCTCATCGGCCTGCGCGAGGCGTACGAGGGCATCCACCGGCCGAAGAGCTGGGACGAGCTGGGCCGCGCGAAGGCCCGCCTCAAGTGGGACGAGGCGTTCGTCGTCCAGGTCGCCCTGGCGCAGCGCCGCCGCGCCGCGGGCGCGCTGCCCGCGACGCCGCGCCCGCCCCGGCCGTCCGGGCTGCTCGCCGACTTCGACGCCCGGCTGCCGTTCGAGCTGACCGACGGCCAGCGCGCGGTCGGCGCGGAGATCGCCGCCGACCTCGCCCGCGAGCACCCCATGCACCGGCTCCTCCAGGGCGACGTGGGGGCCGGAAAGACGATCGTGGCGCTGCGGGGGATGCTGCAGGTGGTGGACGGCGGCGGGCAGGCGGCGCTGCTGGCGCCGACCGAGGTCCTCGCGCAGCAGCACCACCGGTCGATCACCGGGATGCTGGGGGAACTGGCGCGCGCCGGGCAGCTCGACGGGGCCGAGAACGCGACCCGGGTGGCGCTGCTGACCGGATCGCTGGGCGCGAAGGCCCGCAAGGAGGCGATGCTGGACGCGGCGTCCGGCGCGGCGGGCATCGTCGTCGGGACGCACGCGCTGCTCCAGGAGTCGGTGCAGTTCGCCGATCTCGGCCTGGTGGTCGTGGACGAGCAGCACCGGTTCGGCGTCGAGCAGCGCGACGCGCTCCGCGAGAAGACCGCCGGGGGACGGCCGCACGTGCTGGTCATGACGGCGACCCCGATCCCGCGGACGGTCGCGATGACCGTCTTCGGCGACCTGGAGACGTCCGTGCTGGGGCAGCTCCCGGCGGGCCGCTCGCAGATCCAGACCGTCGTGGTCCCGCCGGAGAAGCCCGCGTTCCTCGCGCGGACGTGGGAGCGCATCAAGGAGGAGGCCGGGCAGGGCAGGCAGATCTACATCGTGTGCCCGCGCATCGGCGAGCAGGAGGGCGACGAGGGCGACGCGTACGGGGGCGAGGAGGACCGCCGGTCCCCGCTGGGGATCATGGAGCTGCTGCCGAAGCTGGAGGAGCTCCTCGCGGGGCTCCGCATCGGCGTCCTGCACGGGAAGCTGCCGCCCGACGAGAAGGACGCGGTGATGCGCCGGTTCACCGACCGGGAACTGGACGTCCTGCTCGCCACCACGGTGATCGAGGTCGGCGTCGACGTCCCCAACGCCACCGTGATGGTGATCATGGACGCGGACCGGTTCGGCGTGTCGCAGCTCCACCAGCTTCGCGGCCGGGTCGGCCGGGGGTCCCTGCACGGGCTGTGCCTCCTGGTCACCGACGCCGAGCCGGGGTCGAAGGCCCGCGAGCGGCTCGACGCGGTCGCGTCGACCACCGACGGGTTCGAGCTGTCGCGGCTCGACCTCGAGCAGCGCCGCGAGGGCGACGTCCTCGGCGCCGCGCAGGCGGGCCGCACGTCCAGCCTGCGGCTGCTCACCCTGCAGCGGGACGAGGACGTCATCCGCGACGCCCGCGAGGAGGCGACCGCGCTCGTCGAGACCGACCCGGATCTCGCGGACCATCCGGGCCTGGCCGCCGAGCTCGCGTCCCTCCTTGACGAGGAGCGCGCCGACTTCCTCGAGAAGGGCTGACCGCACCCGGGGGACCGCACCGGGGGACCGGACGCCGACGCCCGAAGTGACCGTCGGTCACGGAGAACGCGCGGCTCGTCACCCGCGTCCAATTCATGTGGATGCGGAGTGGCCATCCGGTGCCGCCGCGGGTACGACTCCCGTGGCGGATCGCGTGCGACGGAGGAGCACCCATGACGGGCGTCGACCCCCTGCTGCCCGGGGACCCCGCGCGGCTGGGCCGGTACGAGCTGGCCGGACGGCTGGGCGAGGGCGGGCAGAGCATCGTCTACCTGGGACGGCGGGAGGACGGCGCGCAGGCCGCGGTCAAGCTGCTGCGGGCGCGGCTCAGCCGCAACCCCGAATGGCGGTCGCGGTTCGAGCGGGAACTCGCGGTGATCGGGCGGGTCGCCGGGTTCTGCACCGCGCAGGTCCTGGACGCCGACTTCTCCGGCGACGCCCCGTACGTGGTGAGCGAGTACGTCCCCGGCCCGTCGCTCAGCGCGCTGGTCGGCGAGCGCGGGCCGCGCACGGGAACCGACCTGGACCGGCTCGCGATCGGCACCGTCACCGCGCTCGCCGCGATCCACCGCGCCGGGATCCTGCACCGCGACTTCAAGCCGTCGAACGTCCTGATGGGGCCGGACGGCCCGCGCGTCATCGACTTCGGCATCGCGCGGGTGATCGGCTCGTCGTCGTCCCGGGGCAGCGGGGTCATGGGCACCCCGTCCTACATGGCGCCCGAGCAGATCGCCGACGGCGACCTCGGCGCGGGCGTCGACATGTTCGCGTGGGCGGCGACGATGCTGTTCGCCGCGACCGGGCGGCACCCGTTCGGCAACGACAACATCTCCGCCGTGTTCCACCGGATCCTGCAGTACGAGCCGGACATGTCCGCGCTTCCCGGCACGCTGCGCGGCGTCGTCGCGGCCTGCCTCGCCAAGGATCCGGCGGGCCGTCCCGAGGCCCAGCAGGTGCTGCTCGACCTGCTGGGCGGCGCGGCACCGGCCGCCCCCGCCGCGCCCGGCGGCGCGCGCGATCCCCGGGCGCTGAGCACCGGCGCGCGCTTCGCCGCGCCCCCGCACGTC
>NZ_JBHTJA010000061.1:0-42221 GCF_042675525.1 Actinomadura sediminis | reverse complement strand
GGACGCGACGGCCGCGACGCGCGGGCGGGCGCCCGCGGCGGCGAGCGCGGCGGCGGCGCCGGTGCTCGCGCCGAACAGCCCGACGGGCAGTCCGGCGGTGTGCGGGGCGGACTCCAGGCCCTCGGTGAGCCGGTCGATCGCGCCGATGAGCCGGAGCGTCAGCAGTTCGATGTCGAAGCGGAGCGCGGCGGTGACGCGGTCGAGTTCCTCCTCGTGCCCGGTGAGCAGGTCGAGCACGAGGGTGCCGAGGCCCGCCGCGTTCAGCCCCCGGGCGACGGTGCGGTCGCGGGGGCCGTCGCCCGTGTGGGCGACGATCACGATGCCGGTCGGTTCGTCCGGGATGTCGAGGTCCGCGTCGAGGGCGGCGTCGGCGAGGTCGATCCGGACGGCGCTCATGTGTTCGGGGGCTCGGCGCTGATGTCGGCGAGGACCGAGTGGTCGTCCCGCTGGACGGCCAGGTCCCCGATGGACACCATGCCGATGGGCCGGTCGCCGTCCATGACGGGCACCCGGCGGATCGCGTGCTCGCTCATCAGCCGGACGGCGGCGTCGGCGTCCTCGCCCGCCGGGACCGTGATCACGTTCGTGCTGCAGATGTCGGCGACGGCGGTGGCGGCCATGTCGCGCCGCAGGGCGACGCCGCGGACGACGATGTCGCGGTCGGTCACCAGGCCCCGCAGCCGGCCCTCGTGCACGACGAGGACGTCTCCGATGCCGTGCTCGCGCATGCGCTCGCCGACCCGCGCCAGCGGCGTGTCCGGGGACACCGTCACCGGCACGGGCGTCATCACCTCGTTCACCTTCATGCCGTGGTGGGCCATGTCGCGCCTCCCCTCTCGGGGCTCGCCTACCCAGGGGCCCGGCGGGCATGCGCGTCAGGGGGAGGCGTCCGGCCCGTCCTGTTCCGCGAGGAAGCGCTCGAACTGGGCGCCGAGTTCCTCGGCGGTCGGCATGTCCTGCGACTCGGCGAGGAGGCTGTCGCGCTGCGCCGCGCCCGCGAACGCGTCGTACTGCTGCTCCAGCGCGCGGACGACCTTCTCCACCTCGTCGTTGCCCTCGACCTGCTCGGCGATCTCGGCGTCGGTGGCGGCGGCCGCGGTGCGGACGGCGTCCACCGGCAGCGCCAGCCCGGTCGCCTCGGCGATCGCCTCCAGCGCCGCGACGGCGGCGGCCGGGTACGCCGACTGGGACAGGTAGTGCGGGACGTGCACGGCCAGCCCGATCGCGTCGTGCCCGGCCTCGCCGAGCCGCAGCTCCAGCAGCCCGGCGGCGCTGCCGGGCACCTGCACCTTGTCGAACCAGGTTCCGCGGTCGACCAGCTCGGGCCGCGTCGCGTGCGAGGTGATCCCGACCGGGCGGGTGTGCGGCACCCCCATCGGGATTCCGTGGAACCCCACGACGAGCCGCACCCCGAGCCGCTTGACCAGGTGCAGGACGGCCGAGGTGAACCCCTCCCAGAGCCGGTCGGGCTCGGGCCCGGTGAGCAGCAGGAACGGTGTGCCGTCCGCGTCGTGGACGAGCCGGACGACCAGTTCGGGCGCCTCGTAGGACGCCCAGTGGTCGCGGTCGAACGTCATCGGCGGCCGCCGGGCCCGGTAGTCGATCAGCGAGTCGACGTCGAAGCGGGCGATGACCCGGTGTTCCAGCGCGTCCAGGATGTGCTCGCGCACGAGCTGCCCGGTGGAACCGGCGTCCACGAAGCCGTCGAGGCTGTGCAGCAGCACCGGCCCGGTCATCGCCGGCAGGTCGGTGTCCAGCTCGTACAGATCCTCAGGGTTCAGCAACTTCTCCCCCACATCATCATGTCGATGTTCTCAACATTAGGACATGCGGGGGTCATCCCTCCGGCACCAGGTGATCACCGCGTGCTCGCGGGTTCCCCGCGAGACGGGGGTCAGGTGAACACTCGGCTGGCGAGGAAGTCCTCGGGGTGGAGGGTGGTGAGGTCGGCGCGGCCGATCTCGCCGGGGTGGCCGAGGAGGCGGTTCGCGTGCCGCAGGCGGGCGCGTTCGATGGCGTTGCGGACGGACCGGGCGTTCGCGAACCGGGGGCGGGCGCGGCGCCGGTCGAGGTAGTCGCGGAAGACGGGTTCGGCCTCGGGCGCGAGGGAGTAGCCCTCGCGGCGCATCATCATGTGCCCGATCGCTTCGAGTTCGTCCGGTTCGTAGTCGGGGAAATCGATGTGGTGGGCGATGCGGGAGCTCATGCCGGGGTTGGAGGCGAAGAACGAGTCCATGCGGTCCTTGTAGCCGGCGAGGACGACGACGAGGTCGTCGCGCTGGTTCTCCATGACCTGCAGGAGGATCTCGATGGCCTCCTGGCCGTAGTCGCGCTCGTTCTCGGCCCGGTAAAGGTAGTAGGCCTCGTCGATGAACAGGACGCCGCCCATCGCCCGTTTGAGGACCTCCTTGGTCTTGGGCGCGGTGTGCCCGACGTACTGGCCGACGAGGTCGTCGCGGGTGACGGAGACCAGGTGGCCGCGGCGGACGTAGCCGAGGCGGTGCAGGAGTTCGGCGAGCCGGACGGCGACGGACGTCTTGCCGGTGCCGGGGCTGCCGGTGAAGCACATGTGCAGGTTCGGGCGGCCGGAGTCGATGCCGAACCGGGCGCGGACGCGGTCGACGAGGAGGAGCGCGGAGATCTCGCGGATGCGGGTCTTGACGGGTGCGAGGCCGACGAGCTCGGCGTCGAGGGCCGCCAGGACGTCGTCCACCTGGGAGTCTGCGCGTTCCTTCGCGAGGTCGACGCGGGCGTCCGGGGGGAGGGGCTCCCCGGCGGAGGGCGAGGGGTCCGCCGGGGAGCCGGTCCGGTCGGCCGGGCCGTTCGCGCGCAGGCCGAAGTCGGGGCGTGCGGTCAACGTTCGGCTCCGTATCGCTCGCCTTCGGGACGGTCGGCCGCGTACGGGTGCAGGGTGTAGCGGATCCGCCGGTCGGTGGTCTCCTGCCGGTCGAGGCGGAAGCCGGGCTCGGCGGGCGGGCGCTGCACGATGAACGACAGCGCGGTCGTCTGCCGTCCGTAGCGGGCGTCGTAGGCGTTCAGCCGGACGTAGTGGGACGGGTACGCCTTGCGGCACTCGTTGATCTCGTAGAGGACGCCCGCGGGGTCGGCGAGGTCGAACATCGGCAGGCCCCACATCTCCCAGTACGCGTTGCGCGGGTGGGGGTCGTCGGTGAACTCGACGGAGCAGGGCCAGCCCTGGCCGAGGGCGTAACCGATCTGGAGGGTGATCTCCTCGTCGGTGAGGTCGGGCAGGTAGGAGAAGGTGCCTTGTGTGATCCGCATCAGATGCTCACCGGGGTTTCGACGACGTCGGGGGTGTCGGTGGACTCGTAGGTGAAGGTGATGTCGCCCCAGGTGGACAGGGCGATGTCGAGTTCGCGGCTCTGCTTGGCGGCGGCGCGGAGGATGCCGGGGCCCTCGGCGAGGTAGTCGCGGCCCTCGTTCCGCGCCTTGATCATCGCTTCGAGCGCGACGCGGTTGGCGGTGGCGCCCGCGGCGATGCCCATCGGGTGGCCGATGGTGCCGCCGCCGAACTGCAGGATCGAGTCCTCGCCGAGGTAGTGCAGGAGCTGGTGCATCTGGCCCGCGTGGATGCCGCCGGACGCGACGGGCATGGTGCCCGGCAGCGACGCCCATTCCTGGTCGAAGTACAGGCCCTTGACCGGGTCGGCGGCGATCTTGTCGAGGCGGAGGGTGTCGTAGTAGCCGCGGACGCTGTTCGGGTCGCCCTCAAGCTTGCCGACGACGGTGCCGGCGTGGATGTGGTCGACGCCGGCGAGCCGCATCCACTTGGCGATCACGCGGAAGTTGACGCCGTGGGTCTTCTGCCGCGTGTAGGTGGAGTGCCCGGCGCGGTGCAGGTGCAGGATGACGCCGTTCTTGCGCGCCCACTTGGCCATCGACTGGATCGCGGTGTAGCCGATCGTCAGGTCGATCATGACGATGACGCTGCCGAGTTCTTTGGCGAACTCCGCGCGCTCGTACATGTCCTCCATGGTCGCGGCGGTGACGTTGAGGTAGTGCCCCTTGACCTCACCGGTCGCGGCCTGCGCCCGGTTCACGCCCTCCATGCAGTAAAGGAACCGGTCGCGCCACCGCATGAACGGCTGCGAGTTGATGTTCTCGTCGTCCTTGGTGAAGTCCAAGCCGCCGCGGAGCGCTTCATAAACGACACGGCCGTAGTTGCGGGCCGACAGGCCGAGCTTGGGTTTCACGGTGGCGCCCAGGAGGGGACGGCCGAACTTGCCCAGGTACTCGCGCTCCATGACGATCCCGTGGGCCGGGCCCTGGAACGTCTTCACGTAATGGGTCGGGATCCGCATGTCCTCCAGGCGGAGCGCCTTGAGGGCCTTGAACCCGAAGACGTTCCCGATGATGGACGACGTCAGGTTCGCGATCGAGCCCTCCTCGAACAGGTCGAGGTCGTAGGCGATGTGCGCGATGAACTGGTCGTCCTGGCCGGGGACCGGGTCCACCCGGTAGCACTTGGCCTGGTAGTTCTCGTACGCCGTGAGCCGGTCGGTCCACACGACCGTCCAGGTCGCGGTGGACGACTCCCCCGCGACGGCCGCGCCGGCCTCCTCCGGCGGGACGCCCGGCTGCGGGGTGATCCGGAACGCGGCGAGGACGTCGCTGTCCTTCGGCTCGTAGTCCGGGCGCCAGTAGCCCATCTCCGCGTAGGGGATCACGCCCGCCGACCATCTGCCCGAGCTCATCGCCGCTCTCCTTCGCGCTGGGGGGTCGGGCGCGGCGCTCCGCCCGCGGAAGGACGGCATGCCCAGGGGATGGGGCGGGGCGCCGCGCCCCGGTCGATTGACCGTGACGAGACCGAGCGTGCCCGGCGGATACTTGCGATGTCCATCAAGTGTTCTACGGTGACCGTCAAGTATTCGCTTGAACCAGGAGGTCGGGTGTGACGGAGGCGCGGCTTCGGACGTTCGTGGCGCTCGCCGACACGGGATCGGTGCGGGCGGCGGCGCGGCGGCTGTACGTGACGGAGTCGGCCGTGTCGGCGGCGGTGGCCGCGCTGACGCGGGACCTCGGGGTCCCGCTCGTCCAGCGGGTGGGGCGCGGGGTCCGGCCGACCCCGGCCGGGACGGTCTACGCGGGCTACGCCCGGCAGGTGCTGGGCCTGCTGGAGGAGGGCCGGGCGGCGGCGCGCGGGGCGGCCGACCCGGGGCGGGGGCCGCTGCGGCTCGCGGCGGTGACCACGGCCGCCGACCAGATCCTGCCCGAGCTGCTCGCGTCGTTCCGGGCGCGGTGGCCGGAGGTGGAGCTGACGCTGGAGGTGGGGCCGCGGCGCCAGGTGTGGAGCAGCCTCGCCGCGCACGAGGCCGATCTGGTCCTGGCCGGGCGCCCGCCCGCCGACGTCGCCGCGACCGTCCTGGCGCGGCGCCCGAACGAGCTGGTCGTCGTCGCCGCGCCGGACGTCGCCGCGGGGTTCGCGCTCGACCGGACGCCGTGGGTGATGCGGGAGCCGGGGTCGGGGACGCGGGCGGCCGCGGACGCCTACCTGGCCGAGCGGGACGCCGCCCCGCCGCGGCTGGTGCTCGGCTCGAACGGCGCGGTGATCGCGGGCGCGGCGGCCGGGCTGGGGGCGGCGCTGGTGTCGCGGGACGCGGTCGGGGCCGAACTGGACGCGCGCCGCCTCGTCGTCGTGGACGCCCCGGGCCTGCCGCTGAACCGGCCGTGGCACGCGGTCGGCGGCGCGGTCCCGACGGCGACGACGCTGCTGTTCGTCCGGCACCTGCTGGACGCGCCGGGCTGGACGGCCGCGGGCGGCGCGGCTACGGCAGGGCCCACAGCGGAATCGACAGCAGGAGCAGGCTGACGCCGATCAGCGCGAGCGCGGCCGACTGCCCGGCGTCGCCGTCGGGTTCGTCCCGGTTGCGGCGCATCGCGGCCAGGGACCAGCCGAGGAAGATCAGTGCGGCGACGTCCATCGCCGCGGCGAGGCCCGTCACGCTTCCCCTCCCGTTCACCCGCGGTACGAGCAACGTTCCCACATCGGGCGGCCCGGTGTGGTCGCTCACACACCGCGCTTCGCGCGCGCTCGGCCCCGCCGGGACGCCAGAATGGGGTTCGGGACCGCGAAAGGGCACCGAAAGGGGCACCCATGACCGCCGACCGCCCGTACGACATCGTCCTGTACGGGGCCACCGGATTCACCGGCGGGCTGACCGCCGAGTACCTGGCCGGCCACGCCGACCCGGGGACGCGCTGGGCCCTCGCCGGGCGCAGCACCGCCAAGCTCGAGAAGGTGCGCGACCGGCTCGCCGCGATCGACCCCGCGTGCGCAGAGCTCCCGCTGCTGCGCGCCGACTCCTCCGACCAGGACTCGATCGACGAACTGGCCCGCTCCGCGCGCGTCGTCGTCACGACCGTGGGCCCGTACGTGCGGCACGGCGAGCCGCTCGTCGCCGCGTGCGCGCGCGCCGGCACGGACTACGTCGATCTCACGGGCGAACCGACGTTCGTCGACCGGATGTACGTGAAGTACCACGCGGACGCCGTGCGTACCGGCGCCCGGATCGTCCACGCGTGCGGCTTCGACTCGGTCCCGCACGACCTCGGCGTCTACTTCACCGTGCGGCAGCTCCCCGAGGGCGTCCCGCTGCACGTCGAGGGCTTCGTCCGGACGCGCATGCAGGCGTCCGGCGGCACGATCCACTCGGCGATCGGGATCTTCGCCGACCTGCCCGCGATGGCGCGGGCCGAGCGGGAGCGCCGCGCCGTCGAGGGTCGTCCGGACGGCCGGACCGTGCGCCTCTCGCGGCGCCCGGCCCCGAAGAACCGCGTGGGCGACGGCTGGACGCTGCCGATGCCGACGATCGACCCGCAGATCGTCGCCCGCTCGGCCGCCGCGCTCGACCGGTACGGGCCCGAGTTCACCTACGGCCACTACTTCGCGGTGAAGCGGCTGCCGGCCGCCGCCGCGCTGGCCGCCGGGGCGGGGGCGCTGACCGTGCTCGCGCAGGTCCCCCCGGCGCGGCGGCTGCTGACGAAGGTCAAGCCGGCCGGGGAGGGGCCGTCGGCGGAGACCCGCGCCCGGAGCTGGTTCAGCGTCAAGTTCGTCGGCGAGGGCGGCGGGCGGCGCGTCGTCACCGAGGTCCGGGGCGGCGACCCCGGCTACGGCGAGACGGCGAAGATGCTGGGCGAGTCGGCGCTGTGCCTCGCGCACGACGCGCTGCCGAAGACGTCCGGGCAGGTCACGACGGCCGTCGCGATGGGGGACGCGCTGCTGGAGCGGCTCACCCGGGCGGGCCTGGAGTTCCGGGTGCTCACCGCGCGCTGACGGGCCCGGACCGGCCGGGGATCGGGACGACGGCCTCGACCGTCGTGCCGCCCCCGGGGCGGCTCGTCACGGTGACGCGCCCGCCGAGCAGTTCGGCGCGCTCCGTCATCCCGCGCAGCCCGTAGGAGTCGGGCCGCCGGCCCCGCCCGCCCCGGACGCGCCCGCCCGGCGCGAAGACGTCCCGGAGCGAGAACCCGACGCCGTCGTCGGCGACCGTCAGCCGCACCCGGTCGCCGAAGTGCTCCAGCAGCAGGTCGACGCAGGAGGCGGACGCGTGCCGGAGGCTGTTCCCGACGGCCTCCTGCGCGATCCGGTACAGCGCCGTCTGCACGTGGTCGGGCAGGGCGTCCTCCAGCTCCCCCTCGACGGTGACGGTCACGTCGAGCGGGCGCCCGGACGGTCCGGGACCGTCCCCGGCCTCGCGGGCGAGGGTCGCGAGCGCCGCCGACAGGCCCAGGTCGTCCAGGACGGGCGGGCGCAGCCCCCCGATCGCCGCGCGGGTCTCGGCCGCCGCCAGCTCGCACAGCGACCGCGCCATCATGATCTGCGCGAGGCTCTCGGGATGGTGCTCGGGCAGCGCCCGCTCGGCCGCCGACAGGTGGAACCCCAGGCCCGCGAGCCGCTGCGCGATGCCGTCGTGGATCTCCCTGCTGAGCCGCGACCGCTCGGCCTCCTGCGCCTCGACGGCCCGTTCGGCGAACCGTTCGGCGGCGCGCTCGCGCTCGCGGGCCGCGCGCAGCCGGCGGCACGAGCACAGCACGGGCGCGAACAGCTCGGCGAGCGCCGTGACCAGCTCGACGTCCTCCGGCGGGCACGGCCCCGCGGACCGGACGTCCAGCACCGCGATGACCGAGCCCCCGCTGTGGACCGGGATGGCCGCGCCCCTGCCGTCCGCGTGCGCGCGCGCCCGTCCGTGGGCCGCGGCCCATCCGACGTCACCCTCGCCTAAGGCGACGGGACGTCCCGCGCACTCCAGGAAGCGGCCGTCGTCGTCCAGTACGTGGACGTCGCAGAACGTCAGCGTGCGCGCCGACCGGACGACGAGTCCGGCGAGTTCGTCCGCCATCCGCGGGAGCTCGCGGTCGGAGCACGCGACGCCGACGATCCGGACGAGCAGGTCGGAGCCGCGCCGGGCCAGCGCGTCCGGGACGTTCACCGGAACAGGCCCTCGCGCAGCGCGACCGCGATCGCGGCCGACCGGTCGGTCACCTCCAGTTTGCGGTACAGCGCGCGCAGGTGGCTCTTGACCGTCTCCTCGCTCAGCACGAGCCGGGCCGCGATCGCCTTGTTCGAAAGCCCGCCGACCAGCAGCGACAGCACCTCGCTCTCGCGCTGGGTGAGGCCGCGGTTCGCGCCCGGCCAGAACTCGCCGCGGGTCAGCCGGGCCGCCGTGACCGCCATCCGCCCCGCGAGCGTGGGATCGACGACGGTCTCGCCCTGCGCGACCTCCTCCAGCCGCCGCACCAGCTCCGGACCGTCCACCCGTTTCAGCAGGTAGCCCCCGGCGCCCGCGCGCAGCGCCTCGAAGACGTACTGCTCGTCGTCGTACACCGACAGGAACACCACGCGAACCTCGGGGACCCGGCCGGTGAGCTGCCGGCACAGGTCGAGGCCGCTCTCCGGGCCGAGCCGGACGTCCAGCAGGACCACGTCCGGGCGGAGCGAGGAGACCAGCCGGGCCGCCTCCGCGCCCGTCCCGGCCTGCCCGACCACGCGCACGCGGCCGGCGAACCCGGCCAGCATCGCCTGCAGCCCGGCCAGGATCATCTCGTGGTCGTCGACCAGGACGACGCGTACGGGGGCGCTCATCCCGGCACGATAACAACCAGAAGCTACTCGCCAGTAGCCCCCGTTGCGGCGACTCACCCGCGCTCTCCCCTGATTGGGGGAAGCAGCCCCGGAACGTGCAGCATACTCTTCATCGCGAAAACTGAATTTCGCAGGACGGAGGAGCGAGGTGCCCCATCGGATCGTGCATATGCTCCGGGCGCGCGGCTCGGGCCGCCGCCGCCCCGTCATGCTCGCCATCGCCGGGGACAGCGCGGCGGGCAAGACCACACTCACGCGGGGGCTTGTGCAGTGCCTGGGGGCCGACCGGATGACCGCGGTGTGCGTGGACGACTACCACCGCTACGACCGCGCGGAACGCGCCGGCAAACCCTTCACGGCGCTGCACCCCGACTGCAACCACGTCGACATCATGGAGCAGCACCTGCAACTCCTGTCGATGGGCGAACCGATCCTGAAACCGGTGTACGACCACTCCACGGGACGGCTCGTCCGGCCGGAACTGGTCGAACCCCGCGACTTCGTGATCGTCGAAGGGCTGCTCCCCCTGCACACCCGCCTCGCGCGCGCCTGCTTCGACATCACCGTCTACCTCGACCCGCCCGAGCCGCTGCGGCACTCCTGGAAGATCGCCCGCGACTGCGAGAAACGCGGCTACTCCCCCGAACAGGTCCGCGCCGAGCTGACCCGCCGCGAACCCGAGAGCGCCGCCTACATCCGCCCCCAGCGCAAGCACGCCGACATCGTCGTCCGGTTCGCGCCCGTCGCGGGCCGCGTCGACCCGCCCGGCACCCCGCTGTCGGCCGAACTGCTGCTGCGCCCGACGATCGACCACCCCGAACTCGCCGGCGTCCTGGACGCCGAACCCGGCGCCGAGACGGCCATGCACCTGCGGCTGCACCGCGACACCGACGGCCGCCCCGTGGACGCCCTGCACGTGCACGGCTACGTCTCGCCCGAGGAGTCGCAGGTCGTCAAGAAGGCCATCTGGTCACGGCTCGGCCCCCGCGCCGGCGCCGGCCTCGTCGATCCCGACGCCCTCGGCCGGCTCGGCGGCAGCGGCACCAGCGACCCGCTCGCCATCACGCAGCTGCTCCTGCTCTACCACCTGCTCGACGCGGATCACCGCCAAGCCGCCTGAACGTAGAGTTCAGGCTCCGCGGACGCGCGGGGAGGCCCCGGGGCTTCGGACCTGTGCCCCGGGCCGCGCGGCGCGGCGGCCGGGAGGGCGCCCAGCGGGCGCACGGCGCCCTCCCGGCCTTTCTACAGCTCGTGCCAGGGGATCTCCGGGCGGTGCCGCGCCACGACCGCGAGCGCCTGCCCGCCGCGCACCCGCTCGTCCGACTCCGCGAGCAGCCGGAACCGGGCGTTCGGCAGGTGCGAGTCTCCCACCGCGAGCAGCGTGCTCCCCCGGCGCAGCAGGAACTGCGCCACGTCCAGCCGCGACCACTCCCCGGCCTCCTCCGGCACGTTCACCCGGTACAGGGTGCCGGTCCCGTCGAGCGTGCTCGCCAGATTGTGGTAGATCGCCGACACGCCCGGATTGCGGATCGCGGCCGCCACCACGGCGGGATCGTCGATGTCGACCGTCTCGATGCCCGTGCCGATCAGCTCGAGCGCCTCGGTGATCTCCGCGCGCCGGCCGCCGTGCCGCAGGCCGGCCAGCAGATGCGTCCCCGGATCGCCGTTGCGCCGCAGGTGCGCGGCGACGCCCAGCATCACCCGGACGGTCTCGTCGTCGTTGCGCCCGACGACCAGCGCCGTCCGCGCGTCCTGCAGCCGGGCACGGTCGAACGCGGTCTCGTCGAACGCCACCGCGTCGTACAGTTCCGGATCCGGGTTCTCGCCGGTCAGCTCGCCGGGCCAGAAGACGGTGACGACGGGCGTCCGCGCGAACTCGCGGTCGGCGCGCAACTGCCCGATGATGGAACGCAGCCCCGTGCGTTCATAGCCGATGATCACGACGTGCCGCCGGTGGTGCAGCCGCGCCTGGCCGTTGGCCTTCATGGTCCTGCCCTTCGACATCCAGAGCGTCAGCTCGGCGAACAGCACGATCCCCGCCGTCACGCCGGCACCGATGATCAGCAAGCCGCCGGCCCGCCCGCCGACCGTCTCCGGGGACATGTCGCCGTACCCGACCGTGGTGCCGCTGACGATGAAGTACCAGACGTAGTCGAGCGGCCGTTTGATCTCCGCCCCGGCGGGCTCGAACGCCGCGATCAGCACCCAGCCGGCGACGAACGCCGCCGCCAGCACCATGGCGGGCACCCGCCAGGAGCGCGCGGTGACCCGGTTGAGGAACCGGAACAACAGGATCGGCATCCGCGCAGAGTGGCAGGCCCGTCCGCACGCGGTCAAGCCGGGCTCGTCGAGTAACCGCAGGTCAGCCCGCCGGGCCCCGGCTCAGTACGCGGTTCAGCGCCGCCGCGACCTCCGCCGACAGGTCCCGGTCGACCGCCCCGCCCTGCGCGCCCGCGCGGACGAGATCGTCCCGGACGGCCTCGCGGGTGTGGCCGCAGTCGCGGCACTCCACCTCGCCGAGCCGGCACACGAGCGCGGCCGAATCGCACGCGGCGCAGCGGTCCAGCTCGTCCGCCCAGCCGTGACCGGCCTGGCAGCCGGGACAGATCAGCACCTGGTGATCCGCCCGGACCCCGCGCCGCCACGGGCTGGCGCCCCGCACGGGATCGGTCTGCCGCGCCCCGCAGCGGAAGCAGGGCATCACACCTCCAGAGGTGCGGGGGCCGGTTCCGGCCACGTGTCCGGAACCGGCCCGTTCACTCAGAGATCGGCGAGCGCCTTGCGGTACTCGTCGATGTCGCGCGCGTCCGGGATGGCGTTCTCCACCTTCCACCGGACCACGCCCTCGGTGTCGATGATGAAGGTCCCGCGCGTGGCCAGGCCCTTCGCCTCGTCGAACACCCCGTAGCGCTGTGCGACCCCGCCGTGCGGCCAGAAGTCCGCGAGCAGCGGGAACTGGTACTTCTCCTGCTCGGCCCAGGCGCGCAGCGCGAACATCGAGTCCACCGACACCGCCAGGACCTGCACGTCGTCGCCGCCCAGCGTGGGCAGCTCGTCCCTGATCTGGCACAGCTCACCGGTGCAGACACCGCTGAACGCCAGCGGGAAGAACACCAGGACGACGTTCTTCCGCCCCCGGAAGTCCGACAGCTTCACCGGCGTCCCGTGCTGGTCCTTCAGCTCGAAGTCCGGTGCGCCGTCGCCTACCTCAACCGCCAAAGCCACTCCTGTTTTCTTGCGAGGCCCTCGGCGTCGGGCCGCCGGGCGGCCTTCCTTCAACGGACCTCGCGTGCGATCGCTGCATCGCTCCGACCCGCCAAGGGCTCGCCGCGCGATCAGGTTCTCGCGAGCTCGAACCCGCCTTCGGACGCGATCGCGGTGGTTCCCGCCCGCTCTGGCCGGGGTCGAGATCGTGTCCGGAGGTCCTTGGTGGGTCGTGGACGACTCTACGGTAAGGCAAGGCAGGCCAGTACTTCCGCACGGCCCGCCCCTCCCCCAGCCGACGTGGGGCGTGCGGGACCGGGTGGGGCCGAGCGGGCCTCGGGGAGCGGATGCGCACTCGGGGACGGGCGGCGGGCGCCCGTCCCCCGCACGTCTACTTCCCCTTGACCTTGGGGGCGGCCAGCCGCGTTCCCGACCACTCCTTGCCGGCGCTGAGGCTGCGCGACTGGGACAGGCCGGCCGTGTTGGCCGCCTCGCCGATGTCGCTGGGCTCCACGTGCCCTTCGCGTCCCGCCTTGGGCGTCAGCAGCCAGATGTCACCGCCGCTGGTGAGCGGGACCATCGCGTCGGTCAGGCCCTCGAACAGGTCGCCGTCGTCCTCGCGCCACCACAGCAGCACGATGTCGACCACGTCGTCGTAGTCCTCGTCGACGAGCTCGTTGCCCGTGACGGCCTCGACGGAATCGCGGAGCTCCTCGTCCACGTCGTCGTCGTAGCCGATCTCCTGCACCACCTGGCCCGCCTTCAGGCCGAGCCGTTCGGCCAGGCTGCGCTCAGACTGCGCCTGACCCGCGGTCGCGCTCACGAAAGTCCTCCCATGTCGTCCGTCCGCACGGTGCTCGGTGCACCTGTGCACATCTTCTTTACGGCCGCCCATGACGGGCGGCCCGTCCGCACCTGTGCGGTGTTTGCGGGACAGTCCACACAAGTGTGGGCCCCTAGCGCAAGTGTCTTCCCGGCTTTTGGCGCCCTCATTGGGCCGATGCCGGACTCGGACGTCACGATGCGGCCACCGAGGGTGAAGTCCCGGCCCGTACCTTGATACAACCGTCAACCCCTGAGGAATGACAACCGGACCTGACGGTCGGGGTTGTCGACGTTGAGGTCCACGAGGGCGATCGACTGCCACGTGCCGAGCGCGAGGCGCCCGCCGGTCACGGGGACGGTCGCGTAGGGCGGGACCAGCGCGGGCATGACGTGCGACCTGCCGTGCCCGCGGGACCCGTGGGCGTGGCGCCAGCGGTCGTCCGCGGGCAGCAGGTCGCCGAGCGCGGCGAGCAGGTCGTCGTCGCTGCCCGCCCCGAGTTCGATGATCGCGACGCCGGCGGTGGCGTGCGGCACGAAGACGTGCAGCAGCCCGTCCCCGCCGGCGTCGGCGGTGAATCGCTCGCATTCCGCCGTGATGTCGTGCACGGCCTCCTTCGAACCGGTGGACACCCGGATCACGGTGCTCTCCATGGACCAGGGTCTACCCCATCGGCGGCGCGGGACCCGTCCGACCCCCGCCCCGCCGGACGCGTTCCCCTCAGCGGGACGCCGCGTGCATCTCGCGGGGCTCGATCACGGCGTCGGGCCCCGGGTAGACGAGGGTCTCGTGCCCGTCCGCGAAGCGGACGACGTACGGCGGGCCGCCGTTCTCTCCGCGCACTTCGGTGATCTCGCCCGTCCGGTCGGGCTGCCCCACGATCTTGCCGTGGACGTGCAGCCTGTCTCCTACGCGCCCGTTCATGTCTCCCCCAAGTCACGGTCGCCTTTTCCCTGCCTCCTACGTTCGTTCCCCGCCCGGGCGGGCAATCTCACGGAGACGCGCAAAAAACGCGTCGTCGATCCCACCCGCACCCCGGCTGAGCGGGGAGGATGGTTACCGGACGGTAGAGATGCGTTAACCGTCGTGAACGACGACGATGGACGCGAATGCAGGCGACGAACAGTCGTGCGGAGACCGGCGGCCTCCGGCCGGGGTCTCACCAGCACTGACGGTAAGCACAGAGGGGACCCCGTGGCTTCCGGACGTCAACGCTACTCGATCATCAGCGACGGCCTGCCGAGCCAGCTGCCCGACATCAACCCGGACGAGACCCGGGAGTGGCTGGAATCGCTGGACACGGTCATCAAGACCGAGGGCCGGGGCCGGGCCCGCTACGTGATGCTGCGGCTCCTGGAGCGCGCGCGCGAGCTCCAGGTCGGCGTGCCGGGCCTGCGCAGCACCGACTTCATCAACACGATCCCGCCGGAGCTGGAGCCGTGGTTCCCCGGCGACGAGCACGTCGAGCGCCGCATCCGTGCCTACATCCGGTGGAACGCCGCGATCATGGTGTCGCGCGCCAACCGTCCCGACATCGGCGTCGGCGGCCATATCGCGACGTACGCGTCGGCCGCGTCGCTGTACGAGGTCGGGTTCAACCACTTCTTCCGCGGCAAGGACCACGGCGAGTCCGGTGACCAGGTGTTCATCCAGGGGCACGCGTCCCCCGGCATCTACGCGCGGGCCTACCTCGAGGGGCGGCTGCCCGAGGAGAAGCTGGACGGCTTCCGGCAGGAGCGGTCGCACCCCGGCGGCGGGCTGTCGTCGTACCCGCACCCCCGGCTGATGCCCGACTTCTGGGAGTTCCCCACGGTGTCCATGGGCCTCACCGCGATCGACGCGGTGTACCAGGCCCGGTTCAACCGCTACCTCTACAACCGCCGCATCAAGGACACGTCGCGCTCGCACGTGTGGGCGTTCCTCGGCGACGGCGAGATGGGCGAGCCCGAGTCGCTCGGCGCGATCGGCCTGGCCGCCCGCGAGGAGCTGGACAACCTCACGTTCGTCGTCAACTGCAACCTGCAGCAGCTCGACGGCCCGGTGCGCGGCAACGGCAAGATCATCCAGGAGCTGGAGTCGTTCTTCCGCGGCGCCGGCTGGAACGTCATCAAGGTCATCTGGGGCCGCGACTGGGACCCGCTGCTCGCGCAGGACGTCGACGGCGCGCTCGTCAACAAGATGAACACGACGCCCGACGGGCAGTTCCAGACGTTCAGCGTCGAATCGGGCTCGTACATCCGGGAGAAGTTCTTCGGCGACGACCCCCGGCTGCGCAAGATCGTCCAGGACCTGTCGGACGACGACCTGCGCAAGCTGTCGCGCGGCGGGCACGACTACCGGAAGGTCTACGCGGCGTTCAAGGCGGCCCGCGAGCACGTCGGGCAGCCGACGGTGATCCTGGCGCACACGATCAAGGGCTGGACGCTCGGCTCCGACTTCGAGGCGCGCAACGCCACGCACCAGATGAAGAAGCTCACCAAGGCCGAGCTGAAGGAGTTCCGCGACCGCCTCTACCTGGACATCCCGGACTCCGCGCTCGAACAGCCGCTGCCGCCGTACTACCACCCGGGCGAGGACTCCGACGAGATCCAGTACATGCGGGAGCGCCGCGCCGCCCTCGGCGGGTTCCTGCCGAAGCGCGTGGTGCGGGCCAAGCCGCTGAAGCTTCCCGGCGACCCGGTGTACGCCGAGCTGAAGAAGGGGTCCGGCAAGCAGAACGTGGCGACGACGATGGCGTTCGTCCGGCTGCTCAAGGACCTCATCAAGGACGAGAACATCGGCGCCCGGTTCGTCCCGATCGCCCCGGACGAGTACCGCACGTTCGGCATGGACTCGCTGTTCCCGACGTCCAAGATCTACTCGCCGCACGGGCAGACCTACGACGCGGTGGACCGGAAGCTGCTGCTGTCGTACAAGGAGTCCGAGAGCGGGCAGATGCTGCACGAGGGCATCAGCGAGGCCGGCTCGATGGCGTCGACGATCGCCGCGGGCACGTCCTACGCGACGCACGGCGAGCACATGATCCCCGTCTACATCTTCTACTCGATGTTCGGGTTCCAGCGGACCGGCGACCAGATGTGGGCGCTCGGCGACCAGATGGGCCGCGGGTTCCTGCTCGGCGCCACCGCGGGCCGCACCACCCTCACCGGCGAGGGCCTGCAGCACGCCGACGGCCACTCCCCGCTGCTCGCGGCGACGAACCCGGCGTGCGTCCACTACGACCCGACCTGGTCGTTCGAGCTGGCGTACATCACGCAGGACGCGCTCCGCCGCATGTACGGGACGTCCGAGGAGCACCCGAACGGCGAGGACGTCTTCTACTACCTCACCGTCTACAACGAGCCGTACCAGCAGCCCGCCGAGCCCGCGGACGTGGACGTGGACGGGCTGCTCAAGGGGCTGTACCGCTACCGGCCCGCACCGGAGATCGCGTCGGGCGACGGGCAGGCGCCGCGCGCGCAGATCCTCGCGTCCGGCGTCGGCGGCCGCTGGGCGCTGGAGGCGCAGCGGCTCCTCGCCGAGGACTGGGGCGTCGCCGCGGACGTCTGGTCCGCGACCTCCTGGAACGAGCTGGCCCGCGAGGCCCGCGAGTGCGACGAGCACAACCTGCTGAACCCGGAGGGCGAGCCGCGCGTCCCGTACGTCACCCGCGTCCTCGACAACGTCGCGGGGCCGATCGTCGCGGTGTCGGACTTCGCCCGCGCCGTCCCCGACCAGATCGCCCCGTGGGTCAACGGCGACTACACGTCCCTCGGCACCGACGGCTTCGGGTTCTCCGACACCCGGGCCGCCGCGCGCCGGTTCTTCCACGTGGACTCGGCGTCGATCGTCCTGGCCGTCCTCACCCGGCTCGTCCGGCACGGCGAGGTCAAGCCGGAGACCCTGCCGCAGGCCATCGAGCGGTACCGGCTGAACGCGGAGGTCAGCGACGTGTTCGCGGGCGGCGCCGGCAGCGCCGAGAGCAACACGGGCGGCGAGAGCTGAGGCCTGAGCGGGCGGCGCGGGAGCGCGGAGGTGTAGGCCGCGTTCCCCGCCGCCCGCGGGCGTCCTCAGGGCATCGGCGGCGTGAAGACGCCGAACCGGTTGCCGGACGGGTCCTCCAGGTAGGCGAACCGGAGGCCGTTGGCCGTCGCCATGGTGGACGCGGCGACCTTGCCCCCACACTTCTCCGCCTGGGCGCAGGCCGCGTCGACGTCCTGCACCAGGACGAGGAACATCGCGTGCGTCCCGCCCGCGTCGCGCTCGTGCGCGAGGCCGCCGCTCGGCTCGTCCGCCCCGGCGTAGCTGACCAGGTCGTAGCCGTCTGTACCGGGGACGGTCGAGCCGGCGTCGGCGTCGAACCGCCAGCCGAACATGTCGCCGTAGAACCGGCGGGCCTCGTCCGGCGCGTCGGTGCCGATCTGGAACCACGCGACGGTGTTGAAAGCCGGAATCGCCATCGTCTTCCTCCTTCAGTGGGTGACGGGGCCTAGCTTCGGGCGTCCCCGCGACAACCCTCTGTCGGTGTTTCTCAAACGAATTCGAGGCGCCGGGTGACGTAGTCGAGGGGGACGTCCTTGACCATGACGTCCTCGTAGCGGCGCTCGGGCGCGGTCTCGTCGAGCAGGGCGGCGCGCCGGATCCGGTCGATGCGGAAGATCCGGGTGTCCTCCCGCAAGCGGCACCAGCCGATGAGGTACCAGCGCAGGGACGCGCAGGTGAACGCGACCGGCTCCACCTCGCGTTCGCTCTCCTCCCCGGCCCCGTTCACGTACCCGAGCCGGACGACGCGGCGCACCGACACGGCCTCCTCCAGCACGGACGGGACGGACGGCGGCGCGTCGGCGTCGTGCGGCGTGAGGAACCGGACGCGGTCGGCGAGCCGCCGCGCGGACGCGCTGTCGGCCGCCGACATCGCGGTGACGATCTTGTGCAGCGCGGTGCGGGCCGAGCGGGAGTACGGGGACCCGTCGGCGCGCGCGAGGACGATCGCGACGGCGACGGCCTCGGCGGGCGTGAAGTTGAGCGGCGGCAGCGTCCGCTCGGGATCGAGCGTGTACCCGCCGCCCCGCCCGACGTCGGCGTAGATCGGCACACCGGCCTGCTGGAGCGCGCCGATGTCGCGTTCGATCGTCCGCGAGCTGACCTCGTACCGTGCGGCCAGCTCGCGGGCGCTGACCCGGCGGGGCGCGCAGGCCCGGAGTTCCTCGACGAGTGCGTACAGACGGTCGGTCCGGTTCACGCCGCGACCGTACGCCCCGCCACCGACAGTCAGAGGTCGCGGAGGAAGGCGAGGAGGGCCTCGTTCACCTCGCCGGGGCGTTCCTGCTGGGTCCAGTGGCCGCAGCCGGGCAGGGAGACGGTGCCGCGGAGGTTCGGGACGCAGTCGCGGAGGCGGGCGACGGCGCCGGGGTCGGCGACCGGGTCGCGGTCGCCGGCGACGAACAGCGCGGGCGGGAGGACGGGGGCGCGGTGCCAGGCGGCGGTGAGGTCCCAGTTGCGGTCGAGGTTGCGGTACCAGTTGACCGGGCCGGTGAAGCCGCTGTCGGCGTACTCGGCGACGTAGGCGGCGATGTCGTCCGCGGTGAGCCAGGCGGGGAGTTCGTCCGGCTCCGGGAGGGCGTCGAGGACGCCGCCGCCGTCGGGCGCGACGAGCGCGCTGCCGGGGCCGTCGCCGGAGATCGCGTAGAGCATGCGGCGGAACGTGGACGCGCGGTCGCGGTCGAGTTCGGCCTCGGGGGCGTCCGGTTCCTGGAACCGCACCATGTAGAACCCGTCGCCGAAGTGGCGGCGCAGCGCCGCGACGGGCGGGCGGGAGCTTCGGGGGCGGTGCGGCACCGACATGCCGACGACGCCGCGGACCTTGTCGGGACGCATCTGGGCGACCGCCCACGCGACGGGCGCGCCCCAGTCGTGCCCGACGACCACGGCGCGGTCGGCGCCCAGGGCGTCGATGAGCCCGACGGCGTCCCCCGCCAGGTGCATGATCGTGTACTGGGCGGGGTCGGCGGGGCCGCCCGTCCGGGCGTATCCGCGCTGGTCGGGCGCGACGGCGTGGAAGCCCGCGGCGGCGAGGGCGGTGAGCTGGTGCCGCCAGGAGTACCAGCATTCGGGGAAGCCGTGCAGGAGCAGGACGAGCGGGCCCTCGCCGGCCTCGGCGACGTGCATCCGCGGGCCGCCGTTCCCCTCGACGAAACGGTGCGCGATCTCGGTCATCGCACCAACGTAGACGGCGCCGCGGGGACCACATCGGTGGGCCCGGGATTGTGTGCCCGCGCCACATGGGTCCCGCGCGGCGGTGTGCGTAGGTTCTGCGCATGACGAGCGTGACACCGCACCTGACGGGGCGGCGGGCCCTGGTCACCGGCGGGGCGAGCGGGATCGGGCTGGCGTGCGCCCGTCGGCTGGCGGCGGCGGGGGCGCGGGTGACCGTGGCGGACCTGGACGGGACGGCGGCGGAGCGGGCCGCGCGGGAGTTCGGCGGCGACGCGCTGGCGGTGGACCTCGCGGGACCGGACGCGGCCGGGGTCGGGGCCGGTTTCGACGTCCTGGTCAACAACGCGGGCGTGCAGCATGTGGCGCCGCTCCACGAATTCCCGCCCGAGGTGTTCTCCCGGATCCTGCGGCTGATGGTGGAGGCGCCGTTCCGGCTGGTGCGGGACGCGCTGCCGGGGATGTACGAGCGCGGGTGGGGCCGGGTCGTGAACGTGTCCTCGGTGCACGGGCTGCGGGCGTCGCCGTTCAAGGCGGCGTACGTGACGGCCAAGCACGGCCTCGAGGGGTTGTCGAAGGTGATCGCGCTGGAGGGCGCGGCGCATGGCGTGACGTCGAACTGCGTCAACCCGTCTTACGTGCGGACCCCGCTGGTGGAGGGCCAGATCGCCGATCAGGCGCGCGCGCACGGCATGTCGGAGGACGATGTCGTCGAGCGGGTCATGCTGCAGAAGGCGGCGGTGAAGCGGCTCGCGGAGCCGGAGGAGGTGGCCGAGTTGGTCGCCTACCTGTGCTCCCCCGCGGCGGCGATGGTCACGGGTGCGTCGCTGACCCTCGACGGAGGTTGGACGGCCCATTGACAATGTCCCGTATGTCCTGCGGCGTCTTTCTTGAGCTGCTCGCCCGCGAGGCGTCCCCCGTGGAGTTCGAGGGGCCGCTGGTGCAGGCGCGGGCGGAGGGCGCGTCCCCGGCCGTCCTGGCGGAGCTGGAGGCGGCGAAGCTGGCGGCGCTGCGGGTGCGGGCGGTGATGCGGCGCCACGCCCGGCGGGAGGCGGAGCTCGCGGCGCTGTTCGACACTGCGGGCGACCTGGCGGGACTGCGCGATCTGGACGCGGTGCTGGAGGCGATCACCCGGCGGGCGCGGCGGCTGCTGAACGCCGACATCGCGTATCTGACGCTGAACGACGACGCGCGCGGCGACACGTTCATGCGGGTGACGGACGGGTCGGTGTCGGCGGCGTTCCGGCGGCTGCGGCTGCCGATGGGCACCGGGCTGGTCGGTCTCGTCGCGCAGACCGCGATGCCGTACAACAGCGACCACTACCTGGTCGACGAGCAGTTCCAGCATCGCGGGTTCATCGACGAGGCGGTCGCGGAGGAGGGCCTGGTCGCCATCCTGGGCGTGCCGATGAAGCTGGGCAGCCGGGTGATCGGCGTGCTGACGGCCGCGAACCGCAGCGAGCGTCCGTTCGACCAGGAGGAGGTCGCGCTGCTCGGCTCCCTGGCGGCGCACGCGGCGATCGCGATCGACAATGCCCGCCTGCTGGAGGAGACCCGCACCGCTCTGGAGGAGCTGAGCGCCGCCAACGAGGAGGTCAAAGCGCGTAGCGCGGCCGTAGAGGTGGCGGCGCGCGCGCACGACCGGATGACGGCGGTCGTCGTGCGCGGGGGCGGTGTCGAGGACGTCGCCGCGATCGTCACCGAGCTTCTGGGCGGCACTCTGCACGTCCTGGACGCGGACGGCGCCCGCCTGGCGACGACGGGAGCCGCTTCGGCGCCGTTGAGCGACGAAGAACTGGCCGGTGTGTCGGCGTCCGCGCACTCTGCGCGCGCGCAGGGACGCACGGTGCGGCGGGGCGACCTGTGGATCGCGTCCGTTTCGAGCGGCGACGAGATGCTCGGGACGCTGGTGCTGCGCACGTCCGAGGAGGTCTCGGACGCCGACCAGCGGATTCTGGAGCGCGCCGCCCTCGTCACCGCGCTGCTGCTGCTGTTCCAGCGCAGCGTCACGGAGGCGGAGGGGCGGGTGCGCGGCGAGCTGCTCGACGACCTGCTGTCGGAGCGGCGGACGGACGCGGCGGCGCTGGCGGCGCGCGCGAGACGCGTCGACGTCGACCTCGGCGCGCCGCACGTCGTGCTGTCGGCCCGGTACGAGACGCGCGACCATCGGCGGCGCGCGGAGTTCTGGGCGTCGTCGTTCGCGGCGGTGGAGCGCGGGCTGGCCGCGTCCCGCGGCGAGGAGGTCGTCCTGCTGCTGCCGGGCGACCGTCCGGGCGACGCCGCGCGGCGGGTCGCGAAGGAACTCGGGGCGTCGCTGGGCGCGCCGGCGACGGTCGGCGCGGCGGGCCCGGTGCGGGGCCCCGGCGAGGTCGCCGCGGCGCACCGGGAGGCGCAGCGGTGCGCGGACGCGCTGGTGGCGCTGGGCCGCCGCGGGGACGGGGCGGGCGCGTCCGAACTGGGGTTCATCGGGCTGCTCATCGGCGACGACCGGGACGTGCCGGGGTTCCTCGCCGGGTCGCTCGGGCCCGTCATCGACTACGACGAGCGGCGCGGGACGGCGCTCGTGCGGACGCTCGAGGCGTACTTCGGGGCGGGCGGCGGCCTCGCGCGGACGGCGCAGGAGCTGCACATCCACGTGAACACGGTCAGCCAGCGGCTCGACCGCATCGGGCGGCTGCTCGGCGACGACTGGCAGTCCCCGGACCGGGCGCTGGAGCTTCAGCTCGCGCTGCGGCTGCACCGCCTCCGGTGACGGCGAACGGGCCGCCGTCCCGGGGGACGGCGGCCCGTTCGCGCGGCTCACGCGGGGGTTTCGGCGTTCTCTCGCGCGGGCTCGGCGGGGCGGCGGCGCGCCGCGGCGCGGGCGGCGATCAGGTCGCGGGCGGTGCCCCAGACGCCGCGCCGGAACAGCAGCACGACGAGGATGAAGATCCCGCCGGTGATGATCCCGGTCTCCTGGAACCCGGCGGTGGCCAGGTAGTCGTTCAGTTCGACGATCAGCGCGGCGCCGACGATGCCGCCCCACAGCGTGCCGATGCCGCCGAGGACGACCATCATCACGGCCTCGCCCGAGGTCGTCCAGTAGACGCCCTGCAGGGACGCGAAGCCGTGGCCGATCGCGAACAGCCCGCCGGCCAGCCCGGACAGGGCCGCCGAGAGGACGAACGCGAGCAGCTTGAAGCGGTCGACGCTGTAGCCGAGCGCGCGCGCCCGTGCCGGGTTGTCGCGGATGGACATCAGCACGCAGCCGAACGGTGAACGGACGATGCGCCAGGCGGCGAACAGTCCGGCCAGGATGAACGGGAGTCCCGCGTAGTAGAAGTAGAACGGGTCGGACAGGTCCAGCCCGAACAGTTCCCTGGGGATGCCCTGCAGCCCGTTCTCCCCGCCCGTGACGTCCCTCCACTGGTTGGCGACGAAGTACACCATCTGCGCGAAGGCCAGGGTGACCATCGCGAAGTAGATACCGCGCAGCCGGACGGACAGGAACCCGATCGGGAGCGCCAGCAGGGCGGCGAACGCCGCGCCGCCCAGGATCGCCACGGGGAAGGGCAGCCCGGAGTGCAGGGCGATCAGGCCGGTCGCGTACGCGGAGCCGCCCCAGAAGGCGGCGTGCCCGAACGACAGCAGCCCGGTGAAGCCGAGCAGCAGGTCGACGGCGACGGCGAACAGCGCCCAGCAGGCGATGTCGAGCGCGACCGGCGGGTAGACGAACCAGGGCAGCACGAGCGCCGCCACCAGGCCGGCGGCGAGCAGCACGGGCCGTCCCGCGAGCTTCGACAGGATCACAGCGTCGCCTCCGTATTCACAGCGTCGCCTCCGTATTCACAGTGCGGCCTCATTCACAGTGCGCCCTCGTTCACAGTGCGGCCTCCTCGCGCCCGAACAGCCCGGCGGGGCGCCACAGCAGCACGACCGCCATCAGGATGAACACGAGCGTCTGCGACAGCGACGGGACGTAGTAGTTGCCGAGCGCCGACACGAGCCCGACCGCGAATCCGGCGGCGACCGACCCGAACACCGAGCCGAGCCCGCCGATCACCACGACCGCGAACACGGTGACGATCAGGTCGGCGCCCATCAGCGGGTTGACGGCCCGCATCGGCGCGGCCAGCACGCCCGCGAACCCGGCGAGCGCGATGCCGAACCCGAACACGGGCGTCACCCAGCGCGCCACGTCGATGCCGAGGGCGCGGGCCAGTTCCGGCCGTTCCGTGGACGCCCGGACGATCATGCCGACGCGGGTGCGGGCCAGCACGAACCACACCGCGCCGCACACCACGAGGGACACGGCCAGGACGAACACCTGATACGCGGGGTAGGTGAACAGGCCGAGGTCGATCGAGCCGTTCAGCGCGGACGGGCGCGGATACGGCTGCGACTGCACGCCGTACTGCCGCTTCACGAGGTCCTGCAGGATCAGCGCGAGCCCGAAGGTGAACAGGAAGTTGTAGAGGGGATCGAGGGGTGCCAGCCGCCGGATGAACAGCCGTTCCACCGCGACACCGGCGACGCCCAGGACGAGCGGGACCAGCGGCAGCGCGATCCAGAAGTTCACGCCGAAGGAGTCGAGGAGGACGTAGGAGCCGAACGCGCCGAGCATGTAGAACGCGCCGTGCGCGAAGTTGACGACCTTGAGCATCCCGAAGATGACCGCGAGGCCGAGGGCGAGCAGGGCGTAGAACGCCCCGCCCACCAGGCCGTTGAACGCCTGTTGCAGCACGTGGCCCGCCTCAGAGCTCGCAGGCCGGGCTGGGCTGCTGGAACGCCTCGGCCGCCGGGATCGTCTCGACGATCTTCTCGTAGTCCCAGGGCTCGGAGACCTCGCTCTCCGGCTTCACCTCGGCGAGGTAGGCGTCGTGGGTCAGCAGGTGGTCCTCGGCCCGGATCGTTCCAGTGGAGGTGAACACATCGTTCACCTTGTGGCCCTCGAGCTCCTTCACCACCGCGTCGGAGCCGTCCGTCCCGGCGCGCTGGACGGCCTCCAGGTACTGCAGGGCCGCGGAGTAGTCGCCCGCGTGGACGGCCGTGGGACGGGCGCCCGTCTCCTGCTTGAACCGGTCGGCCCACGCGCGGTTGTCGTCGTCCTGGTTCCAGTACCAGAAGTCGGTGAAGCGGGTGCCCTCCAGGGCCTTCGGGCCGAGCGAGTGGATGTCGGTGATGAACATCAGCCCGACGGCGAGCCCCACGCCCTTGTCGCGCAGCTTGTACTCGTTGTACTGCTTCACGAGGTTGACGAGGTCACCGCCGGCCTGCATGGCGCCGATGACGTCCGGCTTCGGGTCCAGGTTCGGGGCCTTCAGCAGGAACGTGGAGAAGTTGTCGTTGGGGAACGGCGTCGGGTCGGACTTCACGACCGTCCCGCCCGCCGCCTTGATGGACGAGCTGAACGTCTTCTCCATGTCCTGGCCGAACGCGTAGTCGGGGTAGACGAGGTACCAGTTCTTCGCCCCGGACTTGGTGAGCGCGGTGCCCGTTCCATGAGCGAGCATGTAGGAGTTGTAGCCGTAGTGGAACGTGTACTTGTTGCATTGCTCGCCCGTCAGCGCGGTGGTGGCGGCGCCCACGGAGATGAACACGCGCTTCTTGCCCTCCGCCACGTTCGCGACGGCGAGCGCGGCCGACGACGTGGGCACGTCCACGATCATGTCGGCCTTCTGCCGGTCGTAGAGCTCCCGCGCCTTGGTGTTGGCGATGTCGGGCTTGTTCTGGTGGTCGGCGGAGACGACCTCGATCTCCGTCGCGACCGCCTCGTCGCCGTACTTCTTCTTGAAGTCGGCGACCGCCATCTCGACCGCCTTGACGGCGTTCTCGCCCGACAGGTCGGCGTACACGCCGGACTGGTCGGTCAGCACCGCGAGCACGATCTTGTCGTCGCTGATCTTGCCCCCGCCCCCGCCGGGTCCGCCCGCGCCGCAGCCGGCCAGCAGGGCTCCGGCGGCCGCGAGCGCGGCCGAGCGTCCCATGAGTTTCATCGGGCTCTCCCTAGATTCCGAGGTACTGCAGGAGTTCGCTCTCCCGGGCGCGGACCTCGTCGTTGTCCATCGACTGGACGATCCGGCCCTCGGCGAGCAGGTGGTGGCGGTCGGCGACGGTGGCCGCGAAGTGCACGTTCTGCTCGATCAGCAGGACGGTGACGCCCGCGGCCTTGACCTCGCGCAGGATGTCGCCGATCTGCGCGACGATCAGCGGCGACAGGCCCTCGGTGGGCTCGTCGCACAGCAGCAGGCGGGCGCCGGTGCGCAGCACGCGGGCGAGCGCGAGCATCTGCTGCTCGCCGCCCGACAGCTTCGCCCCGGAGAATCTGCGGCGCTCCTTGAGCCGCGGGAACGTCTCGTAGACCCGGTCCAGCGGCCACGCCTCGGGCCCTCCGCCCTTGGCCGGTCGCGCGGGCGGAAGCAGGAGGTTCTCCTCCACCGACAGCGTGGCGAAGACGCCGCGGTCGTCCGGGACGTAGCCGAGGCCGCGCCGCGCGCGCTTGTGCGGCCCCAGCGCGGTGATGTCCTCGCCAAGGAACTCGATGGTCCCGGACGCGCCCGTGTGCAGGCCCGTCAGGCAGCGCAGCAGCGTGGTCTTCCCGGCGCCGTTGCGGCCGACGAGGGTGACGATCTCGCCCTCGTCCACGCGCAGCGAGACGTCCCGCAGGGCCTGCGCCTCGCCGTACCAGGCGGACAGTCCGTCAACTCGCAGCATGGGCGTCTCCGAGGTAGGCGGTGATGACCCGCGGGTCGTGGCGGATCTCTGCGTACGGGCCCTCCACCAGAACCCGGCCGTGCTGCAGGACGGTGACCCGGTCCGCGAGGCTGGAGACGACGCTCATGTTGTGCTCGACCAGCACGACCGTCCGTCCCGCCCGGACCCGCCGGACGAGCTCGACGGTGCGGTCGACGTCCTCGACGCCCATCCCGGCGGTCGGCTCGTCCAGCAGCAGCACCTTCGGGTCGAGGGCGAGCGCCAGGGCGAGTTCGAGCGCCCGCTTGCGCCCGTACGCCAGTGCGCCCGCCGGGGTCTCGGCGTGCTCCTCCAGGCCGACCTGGGCGAGCAGCTCGACCGCGCGGTCGGCGAACCGGCCGAGCGCCCGGTCCGACTTCCAGAACCGCCACCCCAGGCCGGTGCGCCCGGCGAGCGCCAGTTCCACGTGCCGGCGCGGGGTCAGCTCGGCGAACAGGCTGGTGATCTGGAACGACCGCGCCAGGCCGAGCCGCGCGATCCGCTCCGGGCTGCTGCCCGCCAGTTCCCGCCCGTCCAGCCGCACGCTCCCGGACGTCGGCTTGAGGAAGCCGGTGAGCAGGTTGAACAGCGTGGTCTTGCCCGCGCCGTTCGGCCCGACGAGCGCGTGCACCGCGCCCTCGGCGACGTCCAGGTCGACGCCGTCCACGGCGCGGAACCCGCGGAACTCCCTGACCAGGCCGCGCGCCGTCAGCACCGGCGCCGGCCGGACGGTAGCGCCCATGCGCCCTCCTCCCATGGTGACCCGGACCACACCGGGCCGCCGTGCTCGGGAACGCTAGGCCGCCGCCGCGAAACGGACTATGTGAGCCGCCGACACATTCGGCCCGGCCGATACGGACGTGATCCACATCACGCGCAGGTCGGAGGCGCGTTCACATGGGGCGCCGCGCGCTTATGTGGGCCGGCCCCATGGCCGTCGCCCGCCGGGGTCCGCACCATGTCGGCACTCGCCTCCGTCCAGAGGAGCCGGAATGCCGATCACCCGCCCCCTGTCCGCGACCGGCCTGTTCACAACCGGTCTGCTCGCGACCGGCCTGCTCGCGACCGGTCTGCTCGCGACAGGCGCCCTGACCCTCGCACTGGCCGCGCCGGCGCGCGCGCAGGAGGACCGCTGCGCGCCCGCACCGGCCGTACCGGGCGCGCAGAAACAGGTCGCCGCCTGCCTGGACGACCTCACGACCGCCGGAACCGTCGCATCGGGGCACACCGTGCCGGGAGACTACGCGGGCCTGCACGCGTCCGGAACCCGCAGCCCCTCCGGCGTCCCCGGCGTCCAGATCGACGGGTACTTCCGGGACGGCTCCACGTTCAACACGCACCACGGCTGGAACCACGACGCGCAGTTCGTCATCCGGCTCCCCGAACGGTGGAACGGCGGCCTCGTCGTCGCCGGATCGCCCGGGAACCGGCGGCAGTACGCCAACGACGTCACGATCTCCGACTGGGTCCTCGGCCAGGGCTACGCGTACGCGGCGACCGACAAGGGCAACAGCGGCCTGGAGTTCCACCGGGACGGCCGCCGCCCGGGCGACGCGGTCGCCGAGTGGAACCACCGCCTGACCGAGCTCACCCGCGCCGCGCAGAAGACGGCGGCACGCCACTACGGACGCCGCCCGTCCCGCACCTACGCGGCGGGGATCTCCAACGGCGGGTACCTCGTCCGCTGGCAACTGGAGAACCGCCCGCACCTGTACGACGGCGGGATCGACGCCGAGGGCACCCTGTGGCGCGCGGACGGCCCCAACCTGTTCACGTACCTGCCGCCGATCCTGCGCGCCTACCCCTCGTACGTCTCGGGGGACGAGTCCGCGCACCGGGCGCTGCACGAAGCCGGGCTCGTCCCGGGGTCGGAGTTCCTCTGGCCTTACCACGACAAGGTCTACTGGGAGCTGACGCAGCGCATCTACCGCGAGGAGTTCGACCCCGCGTACACGGGCGCGGAGGCGGCGTACGACTACGCGTCCCGGCCCCGCGAGGTGCGCCGCGCGGTCGAGCGGGTCTCCCTCACCGGCCGCATCCGCAAGCCGCTGATCAGCCTGCAGGGGACGTACGACGCGCTGCTGCCGATCGGCCGCAACGGCGACGCGTACGCCGCGCTCGTCCGCGACCGCGGCCGGGCCCCGTTCCGGTACTACCGCGTCGAGGCCGCCAACCACGTCGACGGCCTCGTCGACGCCCACCCGGAACGCCTGCGCCCGCTCCTGCCCTGCATGCGCTCCGCCTTCGCCGCGCTCGAAGCCTGGACCACCGCCGGGAACGCCCCGCCGCCGAGCGCCACCCTGCCCGAGCCGTCCGGAGACACCCTGAACACCTGCTCCCTGGGCAATTGACCACTTTTCCCCCGCACCTGATTAGAGTGCCCACGGAGCACAGAGCTCACAACGGGCTCGCAGGGGGAGGCACCCACATGGCATTCCGCACGTTCCTCAGCGCGCTCGGCGTCAACGCGCCGCGCGTCGAGACGATCGTCGACACCCCGAGCGTCCAGCCCGGGGACCCGTTGCGCTGCACCGTGCGCATCCAGGGCGGCGGCGCGGACATCGACATCGAGCGCCTCCGGCTGGGCCTGGTCGTCCGCGCGGAGGACCTGGAGAAGGACGGGTCGGCCGACTGGAAGAACCCCTACACCGTCGTCGAGGCCGCCCGCAGCGGCTTCCGGCTGCGCGCGGGCGAGACCATCACCCGCCCGGTCTACCTGACCGTGCCGTGGGACATGCCGCTCACCCACGAGCGCGGCCGCCCGATCCCGGGCGGCCGGGCCGCCGTGCGGACGGAGCTCTCGATCGACAACGCCCTGGACAAGGGCGACTTCGACGAGATCCAGGTGCGCGCCCTGCCCGCGCAGGACATGGTCTTCCAGATCTACGAGGACCTCGGTTTCCGGCTCCACGAAGCCGAGGTGAAGATCGAGGCCGAGTACTGGGAGAACATGGAGGACCGCCGCACGTCCCCCTACTGGCAGGAGCTCGACTTCTTCTTCCCGCCCGCCTGGAACCGGGGCACCGAAGAGCTGGAGACCGTGCTCGTCACCTTCGAGGACGAACTCGACATGCACCCGGGCGGGTGCCCGCCCCTCACCCTGCGCTACGCCGAGCAGGACCGGGCGGCGTGGACCACGGCCATCGACCGGCACATCCGCAAGTACTGGGCGCCGGACGCCTGACGCGCCCCGGCCTACTCCGCGTTCGTCCAGGCGAGGAGTTCGTCCACCGGGAGGGTGTTGACGACCCGGTCGGCGGGGACGGCGCAGCGGGCGGCGCGGTCGCAGCCGAACGGCTGCCAGTCGAGCTGGCCGGGGGCGTGCGCGTCGGAGTCGATCGCGAACCGGCAGCCCGCCTCGACGGCGAGGCGCAGCAGCCGCTTCGGCGGGTCGAGCCGCTCCGGCCGCGAGTTGATCTCGACGGCGACGTCGTGGGCGGCACAGGCGTCGAACACCAGCTCGGCGTCGAAGTCCGACTCGGGGCGCAGGCCGCCGCGCCGGCCGCCCGCCTTCACGATCCGTCCCGTGCAGTGGCCGAGGACGTCCACCGTCGGGTTCATGACCGCGTTGACCATGCGCGCCGTCATCGCGACGCGGTCCATGCGCAGCTTGGAGTGGACGCTCGCGACGACGACGTCGAGCCGGTCCAGCAGGTCGGGCTCCTGGTCGAGGGCGCCGTCGTCGAGGATGTCCACCTCGATGCCGGTGAGGATCCGGAACGGCGCGAGCTCGGCGTTCAGTTCGGCGACCGCGTCGAGCTGCCGGTGCAGGCGGTCGGCGGACAGGCCGTTCGCGACGGTCAGCCGCGGCGAGTGGTCGGTGAGCGCGATGTACTCGTGCCCGAGCGCGCGGGCCGCCTCGGCCATCTCGCGGATCGGCGAACCCCCGTCGGACCAGTCGCTGTGGGTGTGCAGGTCGCCCTTCAGCGCGGCGCGGAGCGCGGCGGCGGCCGCGTCGAGCGGCTCCCCCTCGGTGGCCTCGAGGCGCCGCAGGTACACGGGCGTCTCGCCGCGCAGCGCCTCCTCGACGACGAGCGCGGTGACCTTCCCGACGCCGGGCAGGTCGGTGAGCGTGCCCGCGCGGGCGCGGGCGTCCAGGTCGTCCGGCGGCGTGTCCGCGACCCGCGCGGCGGCCGTGCGGAACGCCCGCACACGGTAGGTGGGCTCCCCGGCGCGTTCCAGGAGGAACGCGATCCGGCGCAGCGCTTCGACGGGCTCCACGCCCAGGGGAGTACCCAGGTATGACCGCGGTGTCCCACCCCGGTGTCATCCGGGTGCGACCGGCCGGTCTCTAGCCTGGTCGGCATGGCCGAGACGAAGACCGCGGACGAGCCGGGGCTGCTGCGGACCGTGCTGGTGAACGGGGTGCTGGCCGCCGCGGTGACCGGACGGGCCGAGCCCGCGCCGCTCGACCGTCCGTGGCCCGCCCCGCTGCGCTGGACGGGGCGGATCGGCCTCGACCGGTTCCCGTACGGCATCGTGGTGAACCTGTTCTGGGTCGCCGTCACGATCGGGATGATCGCCGCGACGCGGTCGCTGCTGGACACCGAGAGCGCCGAGCGGGGGCGGCACCCCGGCGACGAGGCCCTGCTGCTGATCTCGATCGCGGCGTGCGCGCCGCTCGCGCTGCGCGACCGGCATCCGCTGGGCGCGTGGCGGCTGAGCTTCGCGGCGATGGCGATCATCGGCGTGAGCGACTGGCTGACCGTCCCGTACGTCCCGGCCGGGGCGTTCGCCATGGTCATGTGCCTGTTCACGGTGGCGGTGCGGTGCCCGGGGAACGTCACCCTCGGCGCCGGGATCATGACCGCCGCCGGCGCGTGGATCAAGGACCCGGAGACCGGCGCGGGCGCGTCCGTGCTGGTCCTGCTGCCGCTGGCGGTGGGCTACGCGGTGCGGGTGCGGCAGACGTCCCGGCGCGAGCTGGCCGAGCAGGAGCGGCGGCACGCCGACGCCGAGGCGGTGCTCACCGAGCGGCAGCGGATCGCGCGGGAGCTGCACGACGTCGTCGCGCACCACATGTCGATGATCGCGATCCAGGCGGAGGCCGCGCCGTACAAGGCCGAGGTCCCGGACGTCACCCGGCGGGACCTCGCCGAGATCCGGTCGACCGCGCTCGACGCGCTCACCGAGCTGCGCCGCATCCTCGGCGTGCTGCGGTCCGAGGACGGCTCCGACACCGCCCCGCAGCCCGGCCTGGAACGGCTGGACGACCTGGTCGCGGGCGCGCGCGGCGCCGGGCTGGACGTGACGGCCCGCCTGTCCGGCGATCTCGCGGGGCTCCCGCCCGGCGTCGGGCTGACCGCGTACCGGATCCTGCAGGAGGCGCTGAGCAACGCGATGCGGCACGCGCCCGGCTCCCGGGTCGACGTCGAGGCGTCCCGGGAGGACGGCGTACTCTCGATCGGCGTCGTCAACGGCCCCCCGGGCGACGGCCGGAGCCCGGTGTTCGCGACCGGCGGCGGCCACGGGCTGGTCGGGATGCGCGAGCGCGCCGCCATGCTCGGCGGGTGGCTGACCGCCGAGCCCACGTCCGAAGGAGGATTCGCCGTGACCGCCACGCTGCCCGAGAAGGCCCCGGAGAAGGCGCGGGACGCGACGTGACCATCCGCGTGGTGATCGTCGACGACCAGGGCATGGTGCGGTCGGGTTTCGGCGTGCTGCTGAACGCCCAGCCCGACATCGAGGTGGTGGGGGAGGCCGTCAACGGCGAGGAGGGGCTGCGGCGCGTCGCCGAACTGCGCCCGGACGTCGTGCTGATGGACGTCCGCATGCGGGTGATGGACGGGCTGGAGGCCACCCGCCGGCTGCTCGCCGACCGCGCCGAGGACGCCCCGAAGGTCCTGATGCTGACCACGTTCGACCTCGACGACTACGTGTACGAGGCGCTGCGGGCCGGGGCCGGCGGGTTCCTGCTCAAGGACGCGTCGGCGGCGGAGCTGTCCGACGCGGTGCGCGTCCTCGCCGCGGGCGACGCGCTGCTGTCGCCGTCGATCACCCGCCGGCTGATCGCGGAGTTCGCCCGGCTGGGCGGGCCCCGGGCGCCGTCCCGCACGCGGCTGGAGGAGCTCACCGAGCGGGAGACCGAGGTGCTCGCGCTGGTCGCGCGCGGGCTGTCCAACGGGGAGATCGCCGAGCGGCTGGTGCTGGCCGAGCAGACCGTGAAGACGCACTTCGGGCGGATCCTGATGAAGCTCGATCTGCGCGACCGGCCGCAGGCGATCGTCTACGCGTACGAGGTCGGGCTCGTCCGTCCCGGCGACTGACGCCCGCCCGATACCTGGGTCCGTCCGGTCATACCGGGGTGTGAGGCGCAAAGACGGCACCGCCGGGTGATCCCCGCCACGGGGCCCGCTTCCTACCTTCCTTGTCAGTGCTTCACCCCCACTGACCAGGAAGGACTCCCATGCGCTGGGTTCGCAGAACCGCGGCCGCCCTGACGGTCCTCACGGCGGCGGGCTCGGCCGTCGCCGCGACGAGCGCGCCCGGCCCGTACGCGGCGCCCGCTCCCGCCCCGGCGCTGTCCGCCGCGACGCTGGACGCCCGGTTCGCCGCCGCCGCGCGGGACATCGCCGGCGCCCGCGCCACGGCGGTGCGGGCCGGCGACGCGGAACGGGCCCGCGCGCTGTCGGCGTTCCTCGCCCCCGGGCGCCGCTTCCTGGCCTTCGACCCGCGCGGGGACGGCCGCGCCGTCGAGGTGTTCGGCGACCTGCGGCGCGCCGACCGGATCGCGGTCGTCGTGCCGGGCGCGGACAACGCGCTCGCCAACTTCGACTCGGTCAAGTTCGCGGGCGGCGGAGCACGCGCCCTGCACCGGCGCATGGTCGCCGCGGAGCCGTCCGCGCGGATCGCCGTGGTCGCCTGGCTCGGCTACCGCGCCCCCTCGACGCTCGGCCCGGACGTCCTGCGCGACGACCGCGCCGAGTCGGGCGCGCGGCGGCTCGGGCGGTTCCTCGACGGGCTGGCCCGGGTGAACGGGAAGGCCGAAGTCGCCCTGCTCTGCCACAGCTACGGGTCGGTGGTGTGCGCCGAGGCCGCCCCGGGACTCGCCGGGGTCCGCGTGGACGACATCGCGCTGTTCGGCAGCCCCGGGACGACGGCCCGCAGCGCCGCGGACCTGCGGACGCCCGCGACCGTCTGGGCCGGCCGCTCGACCGGCGACTGGATCCGGTTCGTCCCGCACGTCCGCTTCGCCGGGGTCGGTTTCGGGCCCGACCCGGTCTCCCCCGGGTTCGGCGCCGTCCGGTTCGACGCCGGAACCGGCCCCCACAGCGGCTACCTGAAGCCCGGATCCGCCGCGCTCCGCAACCTCGCCCTCATCGCGCTCGGCCGTGACTCGGAGGTCGCCCGTGCGTGACACCGCCCGCCCCGGGACCGCCCGCCCCGAGACCGCTCCCCCGCCCGCGACACCGGCCCGCGACCGCGCGATCGACGCGCTGCGCGCGTTCGCGATCCTCGGCGTCGTCCTCGGGCACTGGCTGGTCACCGCGTTCGTCGGGAGCGGCGCCGACCTGCGCGTCACCAGCCCGCTGAAGGACATGCCGCAGTTCGCGCCCGTCTCCTGGGTGCTGCAGACGCTCGCGCTGTTCTTCCTGGTCGGCGGCTACGCGGCGGCGAAGGGACTGCGGCCGGACGAGCCGTGGCGGCGCCGGTTCGCGCACCGGCTCGGACGGCTCGCGCGGCCGCTGCCGATCCTGCTCGCCGCCTGGATCCCGGTCGCCGCCGTGCTGGCCCGCGCCGGGTTCGACGGCGCGACGCTGTCCGCGCTGGTCGAGCTGGTGCTCGCCCCGCTGTGGTTCCTCGCCGTGTTCGTCGCGCTGACCGCGCTGACCCCGCTGGTCGCGGCCCTCTGGGACCGGCTCGGCGCGCGGGGCGCGGTGCTCCTCGTCGCCGCGACCGCGCTCGTCGACGCCGGACGGTTCGCGCTGGGGGCGCCCGAGCAGATCGGCTGGTGCACCGTCCTGACCGGCTGGCTCCTGCCGTTCTACCTCGGCGTCGGCTGGGCGCGCGGCGCGCTGCGGTCGCGCCGGACGGCCGTCGCGCTGCTCGCCGGCGGCGCCGCCGCGACGGCGGCGCTCGTCGCGTTCGCCGGATACCCGGCGAGCATGGTCGGGGTGCCGGGCGCCGACGTCTCCAACCTCAGCCCCCCGACGCTCGCCGCCGTCGCGTTCGGCCTCGCGCAGACCGGGCTCGCGCTGCTGCTGCACGGGCCGCTGACCCGCTGGACGCGGCGGCCCCGCGTATGGTCGGCGGTGTCCGCCGCGAACCGTCCCGCCATGACGGTCTACCTGTGGCACCAGACCGCGCTGATGGCCGTCACGGTAGCGACGGCGCCGGCGTTCGGCGCGGTCGGGGGCCTGCACACCCGGCCGGACGACGCGGCGTGGATCGTCCAGCGGGTCGCGTGGCTGCCGGTGTTCGCGGCCGTCCTCGCCGGGCTCGTGACCCTGGTGCGCCGGTTCGAGAGGCCCGGCGCCCGCGCGGCGACGCGGGCGAGGCCGTCCGCGTGGTTCCGGACGGGTCACCGGCGGCGGGGTGGCACTCTGGGGAGGTGACCACCGTGAACGACTCCGACGCCGACACCGAGCCCGCCGACGCCAAGGCCGCCGAGAACGAGCCCGCCGACACCTCGGCCGACTCCGCGAGGATCCGCGAGGAGACGACCCTGCGCCTGGAGAAGGCGATGGGCACGTTCGGAACCGCCGCGCTGGCCAGCATGGAACGCAAGCTCCCCTGGTTCCGGCGGATGCCGCCCGACCAGCGGTCCTGGATCGGGCTCGTCGCCCAGGCCGGCATCGCGGCGTTCGTGGAGTGGTTCAAGAACGACGAGCAGTCCCGCCCGGCCATCGCCGGCGAGGTGTTCGGCACCGCGCCCCGCGAGCTGATGCGCTCCATCAAGCTGCACCACACCATCGACATGATCCGCGTGATCATCGACGTGGTGGAGACGCGGCTGGACGAGCTGGCCGCCCCCGGCGGGGAGCAGCAGCTCCGCGAGGCCATCCTGCGGTACACGCGGGACGTGGCGTTCGGCGCGGCACAGGTGTACGCGCGGGCCGCCGAGACCCGTGCCGCCTGGGACGCCCGCCTGGAGGCGCTCGTCGTCAACGCGGTGATGCGCGGCGAGGTCGACGACGGCATGCACTCGTGGGCCGCCGCGCTCGGCTGGACGTCCAAGCCCGTCACCGTCATCGCCGGGTTCACGCCGGAGGACGAGGAACCCGAGGTCACGATCGACCAGATGCAGCTCGCCGCGCGCCGCGCGCGCGCCGACGTCCTCGCGGGCGTCCAGGGGCACCGGGTCATCGTCATCGTCGGGGGCGACACCGACCCGATGGAGGCGGCGCGGCCGATCGCGGCCAAGTGCGGCCCCGGCCCGGTCGTCGTCGGCCCGCGGGTCGGCGACCTGTACGAGTCGACGGCGTCCGCGCAGGCCGCCGTCGCCGGGCTCCGCGCCGCCGCCGGGTGGCCGGACGCGCCGCGTCCCGTCCTGGCCGTCGAACTGCTGCCCGAACGGGCGCTCGACGGCGACGAGGACGCCCGCCGCTACCTGGTGGAATCCGTCTACAACCCGATGCTGGCCGCCGGCGCCCCGCTGCTCGACACGCTCACGACCTACCTGGAGCAGGGCTCGTCCCTGGAGGCCACGGCGCGGATGCTGTTCGTCCACCCCAACACCGTCCGGTACCGGCTGCGGCGGGTCACCGAGCTGACCGGGCTCGCGCCGACCGACGGCCGCAACGCCTTCACGCTCCGCATCGCGCTCGTCCTCGGGCGGTTCTCGAGCCGCGCGAACCATGCGACCCGCGCGTGAGGGGCACGCGCGGCCGGAAGTGAGCGGCACGCGGCGCCGCGCCGATCTTTTGGACAACGACCCGCCCGGGCGCTTGTAGGGGTCTTACAAAGCCCCACGAGGAAACTTCGTACTCATCCGCATCGGCACCCGGGACCCCTTACGGGCAGGCTTGTCGCTGTGATTCTCGTCGCCTCGCCCGGCCAGGGCGCTCAGACCCCCGGCTTCCTAGAGCCATGGCTAGAGATCCCCGGCGTCGCCGACCGGCTCGCCTGGTGGTCGGCCGTCACCGGGCTCGACCTGGTCCGGTACGGGACGACCGCCGACGCCGAGGAGATCCGCGACACCGCCGTGGCGCAGCCGCTGCTGGTCGCCGCCGCCCTCGCCGCGAACGAGGTGCTGTACGCCGACGCCGACGCCGACGCGCCGGACGCGGTGGCCGGGCACAGCGTCGGCGAGCTCGCCGCCGCCGCGATCGCCGGGGTGCTGAGCCCCGAGGCCGCGCTGGTGCTCGTCCGGGAACGGGGCCGCGCGATGGCCGAGGCCGCCGCCGTCACCGAGACCGGCATGACGGCCGTGCTCGGCGGCGACGCCGACGAGGTCCTCGCCGCGATCGACAAGCACGGGCTCACCGCCGCCAACGTCAACGGCGCCGGGCAGGTCGTGGCCGCCGGGACCGTCGGGAACCTCGCCGAGTTCGCCGAGGAGCCGCCCGCGAAGGCCCGGCTCCGGCAGCTCTCGGTCGCCGGCGCCTTCCACACCGAGCACATGGCGCCCGCCGTCGACGCGCTCCGCCGGCTCGCGCCCGGCGCGCCCGTCGCCGACCCGCGCGCGACGCTGCTGCAGAACCGCGACGGCGCCGTCGTCGAGTCCGGCCGCGACTTCGTCGGGCGGCTCGTCGAGCAGGTCAGCGCGCCCGTCCGCTGGGACGCCTGCATGGCGACCATGCGCGAGCTCGGCGTCACCGCGATCATCGAGCTGCCGCCCGCCGGGACGCTCACCGGGCTCGCCAAGCGCGAGCTCAAGGGCGTCGAGCTCGTCGCCCTCAAGACCCCCGCCGACCTCGACAAGGCCCGTGAACTGATCGCGGCGCACACGACGGGACGCACGGCATGAGCGCCGGGCTCCGCATCCCCGAGGTCGCCCCGGGCGCGCGCATCCTCGCGTTCGGCGACTACCGGCCCGCCCGGGTCGTCACCAACGACGAGCTGGCGAAGACCGTCGACACCGACGACGCCTGGATCCGCAGCCGCGTCGGCATCGCCGAGCGCCGCATCGCCGCCGACGACGAGGGCATCGTCGAACTCGGCGTGCACGCGGGCGGCAAGGCGCTGGCCGGCAGCGGCCTCGCCCCGTCCGACATCGACCTGGTCATCCTCGCGACCTGCTCGGCGGAGTCGCCGATGCCGAGCCACGCGGCGGCCGTCGCGCACCGCCTCGGCATCGACGCGCCCGGCGCGTTCGACCTGAACGCCGCGTGCGCCGGATTCTGCTACGCGCTCGGCACCGCCAGCGCCGCCGTCCGGGCCGGGAGCGCGCGCAACGTGCTCGTCATCGGCTCCGAGAAGATGTCGCAGTGGCTCGACTGGACCGACCGGTCGACGTGCATCATCTTCGCCGACGGCGCCGGCGCGGCCGTCGTCACCGGCAGCGACGAGCCCGGCATCGGCCCGGTCGTGTGGGGCAGCGCCGGGGACGGCGCCGACAAGATCATCATTCCGGACCGGCACTCGTTCGTCCGGCAGGAGGGCCAGGCCGTCTTCCGCTGGGCGACGACCGCCATCGCGCCCGTCGCGCTGGAGGCGTGCGAGCGCGCCGGCGTCGCCCCGGCGGACCTCGCGGCGATCGTCCCGCACCAGGCCAACCTGCGGATCATCGAGGCGATCGCCCGCAAGGTGAAGGCCGTCAACGCCGTCGTGGCCGACGACATCGTGCACTCGGGCAACACCTCGGGAGCCTCCATCCCGCTGGCCATGTCCCGCATGATCGAGCGCGGCGACGTACCGTCCGGCGCCCCCGCCCTCCTGGTCGGGTTCGGCGCGGGACTGTCCTACGCTGCCCAAGTCATCCAGATCCCGTAGGTCGCGGCGCCCGCGCCGCGTCCCGGACCAACCCACTGAAGGAAGAGAGTCACACCATGGCAGTCGCCACCGAAGCCGAGATCCTCGACGGCCTCGCCAAGATCATCGACGACATCGTCGGCATCGACAAGGCCGAGGTGACGCCCGAGAAGAACTTCATCGACGACCTCGACATCGACTCGCTGTCGATGGTAGAGATCGCCGTGGCCGCGCAGGACGAGTTCGGCGTCGAGATCCCCGACGACGAGCTCCGCAACCTCAAGACGGTCCAGGACGTCATCAACTTCGTCCAGAAGCTCAAGGCCTGACGATGCGGGGACGGCGCGCCGCCGCCCCGGACGGCGCGCCCGAACCGACCCCCTTCAGCCGGCAAGGAGAACCAACATGAGCAAGAGCCAGACCAGGGTCGTCGTGACCGGTCTCGGTGCAACGACCCCTCTCGGCGGCGACCTGCCGTCGACCTGGTCCGCCCTGCTCGCCGGAGAGTCCGGGGTCCGCACACTGGACTGGGACAACATCGACGACGTGCCGGTCAAGTTCGCGGCCACGCTGAAGGTCGACCCGTCCGAGGTCATTCCCCGGCAGACGCTGCGCCGCCTCGACCGCAGCCAGGCGATCGCGCTGATCGCCGCGCGGGAGGCCTGGGCCGACGCCGGGTTCGCGCCGCCGACCGGCGGCAAGCCCCAGAAGGGCATGGAGAAGGCCGGCGTCGAAGGCGGTTTCACCGTGGACGGCGAGCGGCTCGGCGTCGTGCTGTCCAGCGGCATCGGCGGCCTGCACACCGCCCTCAACAGCTACGACGTCTTCCGGGAGAAGGGCTGGTCGCGGGTCTCGCCCTTCACCGTCCCGATGCTGATGCCGAACGGCGCGTCCGGGCACGTCGGCATCGAGTTCGGCGCGATGGCCGGCTCGCACGCGCTCGTCAGCGCCTGCGCGTCCAGCGGCGAGGCCGTCGGCTACGCCATCGACATGATCCGCGCAGGCCGCGCCGACGTGGTGATCTGCGGCGGCACCGAGTCCTGCATCCACCCGCTGCAGATGGCGTCGTTCGGCGCCATGCGGGCGATGTCGACCCGCAACGAGGAGCCGGAGCGCGCGTCCCGTCCCTACGACAAGAACCGCGACGGGTTCGTGCTCGGCGAGGGCTCCGCCGTGATGATCTTCGAGTCGGAGGAGCACGCCCGCGCCCGCGGCGCGAACGTCCTCGGGTACGCCGCCGGCTGCGGCTACTCCGGCGACGCCTACGACATCGTGCTGCCCGACCCGAGCGGCGCCGGGCAGGCCAAGGCCATGCAGCGGGCGCTCAAGGACGCCGGGCTGCGGCCCGAGGACATCGTGCACATCAACGCGCACGCCACGTCCACCCCGGCCGGGGACGTCGCCGAGCTCGCGTCCATCAAGGCGGGCCTCGGCGAGGACGCCGCCCGCGGCGCCGTCATCACCGCCACCAAGTCGATGACCGGGCACCTGCTCGGCGGCGCCGGCGCGCTGGAGTCGGTCTTCACGCTCCTCGCGCTGAAGGAGGGCCTCGTCCCCGCCGTCGCCAACCTGGAGGACATGGACGACGAGGTCGACCTGGACATCGCGCGCGACGAGCCGCGCAAGCTCCCGGACGGTCCCGCCGCCGCCCTCAACAACTCGTTCGGTTTCGGCGGCCACAACGTGTCGGTCGCCTTCCAGCGCGCCGTCTGACCGCCCCCGGCGGCCCGGCGCGCGCGTCGCACCGGGGAGGCCGTCCGGCGTGACCGTGCCCGGCATCGGCCCGGCGTTCCCTGCGGGAGCCGGGCCGATCACCGTCCCGGCGCGGCGGGCCCGGCGCTTCGGCGCGTCTTGAGCGCGACGACGGCGATGTCGTCGCGGGGCGACCCGCCCTGGAACGCGACCACGGCCTCGGCGACCCGGTCCGCGATGCCCTGGGCGTCGAGCCCGCGCACCCGTGCGAGGAGGTCCGCGAGCCGCTCCTCCTCGAAGAACCCGGTCCCGTCGCCGCGCGCCTCCGTGACCCCGTCGGTGTAGAACAGCAGCGCCTCGCCGGGGTCCAGCTCGACGGGCTCGCCGGTCACCCGGGGCTCGTCGAGCACGCCGATCAGGTCGCCGGGTCTCCCGAACGCCGCCACCGCGCCGTCCCGCGTCACGCGCAGAGGATGCGGGTGCCCGCCGAGGGCGATCGTCACGCGGGGCGGCCGTCCGTCCGGGCGTTCCTCGACCACGGCGTAGACCGCCGTGCAGAAGCGTTCCGACTCGTAGCGCAGGACGGCGTCGTTGAGCCTGCGCAGCACATCGGCGGCCCGGGGCGACTCCGCCGCCACGGCCCGCACGGTGTGCCGGGCCAGGCCGGTCACCACCGCCGCCTCCGCCCCCTTCCCGGAGACGTCGCCGAGGACGAGACCCCAGCGGCCCGGCGAGATCTCGAACAGATCGTAGAAGTCCCCGCCCACCTCGTCGCCGTGCCCCGCGGGCCGGTACGCGCCGCCCGCGTCCATGCTCGGGATCCGGGGCAGCTCGCCCGGAAGGAGGCTGTCCTGGAGCGTCCGGGCGAGCTGGCGGGCGCGGGCCTCCGACTCCCGCGCGCGCTGCCGGGTGCGCAGCAACTCGCGTTCGTACTCCCGCCGGTCGGTGGCGCGGAAGACGCAGACGCGGACGGTCTCGGTCCCGTCGCCCGGCTCCCCGACGAGCACGCAGTTGAGGAGAACCGGCAGCCGGGCGCCGTCGGCGCACGTCACGTCCACCGCGATCTCATGGACCGTCCGCTGCATGGCCAGCAGGGGGGCGAAGTGCGTCTCGTAGTAGAGCCGGTCGCCGATGGGGAGCAGCTCCTGGAAGCGCACACCGGCCAGGAGCTCGGCCCCGCTCCGCCCGGTCCAGTCGCAGAACGTCGCGTTGACCAGCGTGATCAGGCCGTTCGCGCGCATCAGCACGTAGCCGCAGGGGGCGTGCTCGTACAGGTCTCGCAGCAGCTCCAGCTCGTCATCCGCCCCGGCCATCCGCCTCCTTCGCCAGGAACGCCTTGATCGCCGCGACCGTCTCCTCGGGCGCGCTGAGGTTGGGGCAGTGACCGGTCGCGCGCATCCGGACGAGCTCGCCGTCGGGAAGGGCGCGGTGCACGTACTCCCCCACCGGGTCGGGGGCGATGACGTCGTCGGAACACTGGAGGACCAGGGTCGGAACGGTCACCGAGCGCAGGTCGGCCCGGTTGTCGGAGAGGAACGTGACCCGGGCGAACTGGCGGGCGATGTCCGGGTCGGTGCGGCAGAAGGAGTTCGTCAGCTCCTCCCCCAGCTCCGGGCTCCCGGGATTGCCCATGATCGCCGGAGCCATCTCGCTGGACCAGCCGAGGTAGTTGCTCGCCATGGAGTCGAGCAGCTCGTCGATGTCGGCCGCGGAGAAGCCGCCGACGTAGCCGTCGTCGTCGATGTACCTGGGCGAGGGGCCGATCAGGACGAGCCGGTCGAACCGGTCGGGGGCCTTGGCCACCGCCAGCACGCCGATCATGGCGCTGACCGAATGCCCCACGAAGACCACGTCCCGCAGGCCGAGCTCTTCGATGATCTCGAGCGCGTCCTCGGCGTAGGCGTCCAGCGTCCCGTACCGTTCGGCGGAGTACGCCGACAGGTCCGAGCCCCCGGCTCCGACATGATCGAACAGGACGATCCGGTGATCGGCCTCGAACGCGGGCGTGATCATCCGCCACATCGACTGGTCGCAGCCGAATCCGTGCGCGAACATCATCGGCTGCCCAGACCGCTTTCCCAGGTCACGGACGTTGTTTCGGGTCACCGTACGCATCGCCGATACCCTGCCCGGCCGCCCCGGGTTCACACCAAGAAGGCCCGGTATGCGGACGACCGGTCACGGGAACGGCACCGGAACGGCCCGGGGCGGCGCCGCGCACGGCCCGAGACGACGCGGGAACGGCGCGGCACGGCGCCCCGGACAGGTCGGGGCGGGGCGCGTGCAGGCGGGGCGCGTCCGGGCAGGGCGCGTCCGGACAGGACGCGTCCGAGCAAGGCGCGTCCGAGCAAGGCGCGTCCGAGCAACACGCGTCCAAGCAACACGCGTCCAAGCAACACGCGTCCAAGCAACACGCGTCCAAGCAACACGCGTCCAAGCAAGACGCGTCCAAGCAAGACGCGTCCAAGCAAGGCGCGTTCAGGCGGGACGCATCCGCACGGCACGGGACGCATCCGGACGGGACGCATCCGGACGGGACGCGACCGGCGCGGCGGCGGTGGCGGGACGACGGGGCCGCCGTCGGTGCGCCCCGCCGGCCCGGTGCGGGGGCGGCGGGGCGCGCGGTGCGGGGCCGGCCGGGCG
>NZ_JBHTJA010000060.1:0-43095 GCF_042675525.1 Actinomadura sediminis | reverse complement strand
GCCGTCCGGTTCGGGCCCCGGCGGACGGATCGTCCGTGCGGACATCGAGGCGGCCGTCCGGTCCGGCGGCGCCGCGCAGCAGCCGCCCGCCGCCGCGGCACCGGCACCGGGCCGACGACCCGGACGTCGAGGCGGTGCCGCTGAACCGGTTCCGGAAGGTCGCGGCCCGGCGGCTCACCGAGAGCAAGCAGAACGCGCCGCACTTCTACCTCAACCGCGAGGTGGACGCCGAGGCCCTCGTCGCGTTCCGCAAGACGGTCAACGAGGCGCTCGCCCCCGCCAAGGTCAGCGTGAACGACCTGGTCGTCAAGGCGTGCGCGACGGCGCTGCGCGAGCACCCGGCGGTCAACGTCTCGTACACGGAGGAGAGCCTCCTCTTCCACAAGCGCGTGCACGTCGGCGTGGCCGTCGCGGTCGAGGACGGCCTGGTCGTCCCGGTCGTGCGGGACGCGGACCGCAAGAGCGTGTCGGAGATCGGCCGCGAGACCCGGGAGCTGGCCGGACGGGCCCGCGACGGCAAGCTGTCGGCGAACGACATGAGCGGCGGGACGTTCAGCGTCAGCAACCTCGGCATGTTCGGCGTCGACTCGTTCTCCGCCGTGATCAACCCGCCGGAGGCGGCGATCCTCGCCGTGGGCGCCGTGCGGGACGAGCCGGTGGTGCGGGACGGCCAGGTCGTCCCGGGCAAGCGGATGGCGGTGACGCTGTCGGTGGACCACCGGGCGTGCGACGGCGCGACGGCCGCCGCGTTCCTGGCGCGGCTGGCGGAACTGCTGGAGAACCCGCTGCTCATCGTCGCCTGACGGGTTCCGACGCCCGATCCGCGGTTCCGCTCCCGCCCGGCTTCCCCGGGCGGGAGCGGAACCGCGGCGATATGCGAAGATCGCCGTCATGGCGGTGAACGTTCCGCTGGGTCCGCTGCTCGACCCGGCGTTCCACCTCGGCTCGGTCCCGACGACGTGGGCCGAGCTGCTCGGTTTCGCGACGGGCGCGGTGAACGTGTGGCTGGTCGTCCGGCAGAACATCCTGAACTGGCCGATCGGCATCGCCAACGTGATCCTGCTCGGGCTGGTGTTCCTCCACGGCGGGCTGTACGCCGACGCGGGACTCCAGGTCGTCTACATCGGGCTGCAGGCGTACGGCTGGTGGGTGTGGCTGTACGGCGGCGAGGGACGGGACGCCCTGCCCGTCCGGCGCACGACCCGCGCCGAGTGGGGGACGCTGCTCGCGGCCGGCGCGGCCGGGACCGCCGCGATCACCTGGCTGCTGACGACGTACACCGACTCGACCGTCCCGTTCTGGGACGCGCTGACGACGGCCCTGTCGCTGATGGCGGTCTACGGCCAGTCGCGCAAACTGCTCGAGTCGTGGTGGATCTGGATCACCGCCGACCTCGTGTACATCCCCCTGTACTTCTACAAGGACCTCAAGCTCACGAGCGCCCTGTACGTCGTCTTCCTGTCGCTGTGCGTGCTCGGGCTGACCGCCTGGTACCGGGACTGGCGCGGCACGGCCCGCGCGGAGACGGTTGCGGCGGCCGCATGACGTACGGGCACGGCCTCGTGATCGGCAAGTTCTACCCGCCGCACGCGGGGCACCACCATCTGATCGACACCGCCGCCGCGGCGTGCGCCCGGGTGAGCGTGGTCGTCGCGGCGTCCAGCGTCGAGAGCGTCCCGCTCGCCCTACGGACGGCGTGGCTGCGGGAGGCGCACCGGCAGCCGAACGTGGAGGTCGTCCCGGTGGTGGACGACGCCGAGATCGACTACGAGTCCGACGAGGTGTGGTCGGCGCACGTCGCCGCGTTCCGGGCCGGGCTCGCGCTCCGCTCGGGGCTCGGCGTCGACGTCCCGCCGGTCGACGCGGTGTTCAGCTCTGAGCCGTACGGACCCGAGCTCGCCGCGCGGTTCTCCGCCGCGCACGTCCCGGTGGATCCGCCGCGGGAGCGGTTCCCCGTCAGCGGGACGGCCGTCCGCGCCGATCCGGTCGGGAACTGGGCGTGGCTGTCGCCGCCCGTCCGCGGGTACCTGGCCCGCCGCGTGGTGGTGGTCGGCGCGGAATCGACGGGCACCACCACGCTGGCGCGCGCGCTGGCCGCGCACTATGCCGAACGCGGCGGCGTGTGGGCGTCGACCCGGTGGGTGCCCGAGTACGGCCGCACCTACACCGAGGAGAAGCTCGCCGCCGCGCGCCGTGCCGCCGGCGACGCGTCGCTGTGGCTGGACGACCTCGTGTGGGAGTCCGCCGAGTTCACGCGGATCGCCGAGCGGCACGCGGCGCTCGAGGACGCCGCCGCCCGGTCGGGGTCGCCGCTGCTCGTCTGCGACACCGACGCGTTCGCGACGGCCGTGTGGCACGAGCGCTACCTCGGCGCCCCGGCGCCCGACGTCGAGGCCGTCCACGCGCGCGCCCCGCACCACCTGTGGATCCTCACCGATCCGGCGGGCGTCCCGTTCGTGCAGGACGGCTGGCGCGACGGCGAGTCGGTCCGGGCGTGGATGGCGGACCGGTTCCGGGCGGAGCTGAAGCGACGCGGCCTCCCCCACATCGCCGTGTCCGGGCCGCACGAGGAGCGCCTGGCCGCCGCGGTCGCCGCGACCGACGCCCTCCTCGCCGAGCCCTGGCCCTTCGCGCCTCCCCTGACCGCCTAGCCGGCGCAGAGGCCGCGCCACCACCGGTCGGCGGCCTCGTACCAGGTCAGCCAGTTGTCGATGAACAGGTCGGTCGCGGCCGTGCCCGGCCAGTCGGGGGGCAGGAACTCCACCGGCAGCCGCGGGTCACGGTCGAACACCAGCCGCCACGCGTGCACCATCCGCAGGCGCGCGACGAACGCGTCCTCGTCGGTGGCGGGATCGAGGCCGGCGAACCGTTCGACGAAGTCGGTGAACAGGGGGCGGATCGCCGCGAGGTCCCACGCCTGCGCGATGAGATCGCGTTCCTCGCCGGCCGAGCCGGCCGGATCGACGCGCCGAGCCTGTCCGGCCTGCACCTCCAGTTCGGGTCCGACGCGTCCGGCGAGGTCACCGTGTCGTGGCGGACCCCGCACTCGGTCCGCCGCCCGCGCGTCATGCTCGGCACCCCGCACGGCGGGCTCGGCCGGACGTACGGCGCCCGCACCCGCGCCTACCGGGACCCGGTCACCCGCGAGGAGGTGCAGGCGCACCACGTCCGGATCCGCGGGCTGCGCCCCGACACCGACTACCTGTACATGGCCGTCCACGACGGCGCCACGCCCGAGCCCGGCACGTTCCGGACGGCCCCGCGCGGGCGGCGCCCGCTCACCTTCACCAGCTTCGGCGACCAGTCCACGCCCCAGGTCAACAAGCCGATGCCCACCGACCGGATCACGCTGTGGACGCAGGACAACTACGGGTCGCGGTTCGCGGGCGACACCACCACCGCCGTGGAGCCGATCGCGCCGCTGTTCCACCTGATGAACGGCGACCTCTGCTACGCCCAGCTCTCGGGGAACCCGACCCGCGTGTGGCGGGACTGGTTCATCAACAACAGCCGTTCGATGCGGAACCGGCCGTGGATGCCCGCCGCGGGCAACCACGAGAACGAGGCGGGGAACGGCCCGATCGGGTACCACGCGTTCCAGACGTACTTCGACGTGCCCCGCAACGGGTGCGACGACCGCGTGAACCCGTACGGCTTCTGCTCCTTCGACGTCGATCCCGGACGGCGCGGCGGCCGCACCACGATGCGCGTCACCTACCACGCCGTCACCGGGCCGGGCGGCGCCACGCGGCCCGTCGACACGTTCGTCCTCGAACGTCCCCGCTCCGACGACCGCCGCTGAACCGGCGCGTCCCGGCGCCGGCCTCGTCCGGGCGGGTCAGCCCGCCCAGACGAGGTCGGCCACGTAGAACTCCTTGATGTCGGCGAGGACGAGGTACTCGATGCAGGCGGCGGTGCCGGGGGCGGTGTGGGTGTAGTGGACGCCGACGCCGTCGAGGGGACGGCCGGGCGGCGGGAGGCCCGCGTCGACGGCGCCGCCGCCCCGCCGGGCGAGGTCGCAGAGGAAGTCGATGAGGTCGTCGCGGACGGGCGGCGGCACGGATTCGAGCACGTCGGCCGCGACTTCCGAGCAGTAGACGGTCCAGCCGCTCTTCTCCCGCCGCGGGGCCGCGGCGGTCACCCGCGGGGGCGGGGACCGCGGCGCGCGACGATGTCGTCGAGGGCGACGGCGCCCCGCCGGTCGAGGGCGCGGGCGCGCCGCCGCTCCCGGTCGGGCAGCTGGTCGAGCATCGCCTCGGCGTACCAGCCGGACAGGACGTTGTCGAGCTCGCGGCCCTGTTCGGCGCCCCGGACCTCGGCGATGAACGCGGCGCGCTTCTCCCGGGTCAGGTGCGCGCCGATGCCGTCGATGGTGCGCGGGATGCGGTGCACCCGCCCGTGGTGGCGCGGGGGTTCGGCCGGCATGGCGCTCATCGGGTTCCCCTCCGTCGGTCGCGTGCCGGGGACGCTACCCGCCGCCGCCGACATCGCGTTCCCATGATGGCCGGGACGGGCCGCGGACGTCCGGTCAACGCGCCGGGTCGAGGGAGAACAGGTCCTCGTCGACCCGGTCGAGGGCGAGCCGGACGGCGCCGAGGCTCACCGACTCGTCGCCGAGCGGGGACGCCTCGACCCGGACGGGACGGAGGCAGAGCGGGCGGACGCGCGCGGCGAGTTCGGCGACGAGGGGGTCGCCGGGACGGACCAGCGGGCCGCCGACGACGATCATGTCGGGGTCGACGGCGAGGGCCATCGCGGCGACGCCGCGGGCCATCCGGGCGGCGAGGCGCTCGACGGGTTCGGCGGCGAGGGCGGCGGCGGTGTCGCGGAGGCCGAGTTCGGGGAGCATCCCGATCTCGCCGGCCGCGCCGCCGCGGCCGCGGTGCGGCCGGCCGCCGATGAGGACGCCGATCCCGGTGTGCAGGCCGGCGTGGACGCAGACGACGTCGTCGGCGTCGCGGGCGGCGCCGCGCCAGCGTTCGGCGAGCGCGGCGAGGTTGGCGTCGTTCTCGACCAGGACCGGGCAGGCGAAGGAGCGCGCGAGTTCGCGGGCGAGGGGGACGCCCTCCCAGCCGGGGACCACGGTGCAGGACGCGACGGTGCCGGACGGGTCGACGACGCCGGGCGTCCCGGCGGCGACGGCGCGCAGCGAGCGGCGCCCGACCCGGGCGGCCGCCAGGCAGGTCTTGACGGCGGCGCGGACGGCGGCGATCCGTTCGGCGGGCGGGGCGGCCGGCGGGAGGTCGGCGTGGTGGCCGCCGACGACGTCGCCGGCGAGGTCGGCGGCCAGCAGCCGCGCGTGCCGGGCGTCGATCTCGATGCCGAGGACGTGCCCGGCCTCGGCGCGGAAGCGGTAGCGGCGGGCGGGGCGGCCGAGCCCGGCGCCGGGCCGGGGCGCGACCTCGGCGACGAGGCCGCGCGCGGTGAGCTCGCCGAGGACGCCCTCGGCCGTGGGCCGCGACACCCCGACCCGCTCGGCGAGGGCGGACAGCGTGAACTCGCCGCCGGCGCGGAGCGTGCGGAGGGTCGCGGCGGAGTTGAGGCGGCGCAGCACCGAGGGGTCTGCCCCGTGCGGAGAGGGTCGGGTCACGGAACCCCTTGACAGCGGTCGGCGGACGGACGACTTTATGAAAGAAGTTTGCGTAATACGGGCCGGGTCGGCGGCGCCAAATATATCCAGCTCGGAGGGGCGTGACGATGGACGACAGGGGCCCTGCGGTCGCGGTGGCCGGAGCCGGTCTGCGGGGCGCCGGGTACGCGGGACGGATCGGGCGCACCGGACGGGCGCGGATCGTCGCCGTGGCCGAGCCCGATCCCGTCCGGCGGGAGCGGTTCGCCGCCGAGCACGCGATCCCGCCGGAGCGCCGCTTCCCCGGCTGGCGGGAGATGGCGGACGCGGGCCGCATCGCCGACGGGGTGATCGTCGCGACGCAGGACGCCGAGCACGCCGCGCCCGCGATCGCGTTCGCCGGGCTGGGCTGCCACGTCCTGCTGGAGAAGCCGATGGCGCCGTCGGAGGACGAGGCCCGGCGGATCGTGGACGCGGTGGAACGCGCGGGCGTGATGCTCGCCGTCTGCCACGTCATGCGCTACACCGCCTACACCCGGACGGTGCGGGAACTGGTCGCGGGCGGGCGCATCGGGACGCCGCTCAGCGTGCAGCACCTCGAACCGGTCGGATGGTGGCACCACGCGCACTCGTACGTGCGCGGCAACTGGCGGCGCGAGGACGAGTCGGGGCCGATGCTGCTGACGAAGTCGTGCCACGACCTCGACTGGCTCGCCCACGTGATGGGCGAGACCCCCGCGCGGGTGTCGTCGTTCGGGCGGCTGTCGCACTTCCGCCCGGAGAACCGTCCCGAGGGCGCCGCCGACCGCTGCGTCGACTGCACGGCCGAGCCCCGCTGCGCGTACTCGGCGCCGCGCCTGTACCTGGGCGGCCTCCGCCGGGGAGAGGGGTGGCCGCTCGGCGCGGTCACCGACGACCGCACCGAGGAGGGCGTCCTGCGGGCGCTGCGCCACGGCCCGTACGGGCGGTGCGTGTACGCGTGCGACAACGACGTGGTCGACCACCAGGTCGTGAACCTGGAGTTCCCGTCCGGGGCGACGGGGGTGTTCACGATGACGGCGTTCACTCCGGCGGCGCACCGGCAGACCCGCGTGTTCGGGACGTCCGGGTCGATCGAGGGCGACGGGGAGCGTGTCGCGGTGCACGACTTCGTCACCGGCGAGACGGAGGTGCTGCGGCCCGGCGAGGGCGTCACCGGCGGGCACGGCGGCGGCGACGAGGCACTCGCGGACGCGTTCGCCGACGCGCTGGCCACCGGCGATCCGTCCCGGCTGCGCACCGGCGCCGCCGAGAGCCTCGCCTCCCACCGCGTCGTGTGGGCCGCCGAACGGGCCCGCCGCACCGGCACGGTCGTCGATCTCGCCTCCGCGGAGGGCGCGCGATGACGGCCGGAACCTTCCGGGCGTGCGCGGCGGCCGCGCTCGTCCTGGCGCTCGGCGCCTGCTCCGGCGGCGCGGACGGGACCGGACCCGCGGCGAACGACGGGCGCGGCCCCATCACCTTCGCGACCGGCAAGGACCTCACGCGGACGATCCAGAAGCTCGCCGACGACTGGAACCGGGCGCGCCCCGGCGAGCGGGTCCGGATCGTCGAGCTGCCGGAGGACGGCGACCGGGCGCGGCAGCAGCTCGTCCAGAACATGCGCATCGAGTCGGACGCCTACGACGTGGTGCGGCTCGACGCCGTGTGGACGGCCGAGTTCGCCGCGCACCGCTGGATCGTCCCGCTCCCGGACGGGCTGGCCGGCACCGGCACGTTCGTCCCGGCGTCCCTCGAGACCGGGAAGTACCGGGGCAGGCTGTACGCGGCGCCGTGGCTGACGGGCACGGGCGTCCTGTACTACCGGACGGACCTGCTGGAGAAGGCCGGGTTCGACGCGCCGCCGGCGACGTGGACGCAGATGCGCGAGCAGTGCGCCGAAGTGCGGAAGCTGCCCGAGGGCGAGAAGGTCGACTGCTACGCGGGGCAGTACGGCAAGTACGAGGGGCTGACGGTCAACTACGCGGAGGCCGTGCAGTCCGCGGGCGGCGAGGTGTTCGACGCGTCCGGGAGGCCCGCGGTGGACACGCCGCAGGCCAAGGCGGGGCTGCGGTTCCTCGCCGAGTCGTTCGAGGACGGAACGATCCCGGAGAAGGCCGTCACGTTCATGGAGGAGGACGGCCGCCGCGCCTTCCAGGAGGGCACCCTCGTCTTCCACCGCAACTGGGCGTACGTGTACGCGCTCGCGTCCGACGGATCGTCGGAGGTGGACGGGAGGTTCGACGTCGCCCCGATCCCCGGGAAGGACGGCCCCGGCTCGGGCACCCTCGGCGGCAACAACCTCGCGGTGTCGGCGTACTCCGACCACCAGGCGACGGCCCGCGACTTCGTCGCGCACATCGTGAGCCCCGAGATCCAGCGCCGGTACGGGCGCGCGCAGTCGTTCCCGCTCTCCCTCGCGGCGCTCTACGACGACCCCGCGATGATCGAGCGCTACCCCTACCTGCCGGTCATGAAGGAGAGCCTCCGGAACGCGAAGCCCCGGCCCGTCGCCGTCCGCTACAACGAGGTGTCCACGGCGATCCAGGACCACGTCACCGCCGCGATCACCGGGGAGAAGACCGTCGACCGGGCCGCCGCCGACCTCCAGAAGGCACTCACCGCACTGACGGACTGACCCGGTTCCGGTACTCCGACGGCGTCACGCCCGTCCGGCGGACGACGTGCGCGCGGAGCGAGCCGGCGCCGCCCAGGCCCGCGAGGCGGGCCACCTGGTCCATGGGCGGCCGGGTGGTCTCCAGCAGCTCGCAGGCCAGGTCGATCCGGCGGCGCAGCACCCACCGCAGCGGGCTGAGGCCGGTCTCCGCGCGGAAGCGGCGGGCAGCGTGCGGGTGCTGACCCGCGCGTGCCGGGCCAGGTCAGCGAGCCGCTCCAGCGCCCACGCGCGGGCCGCGGCCAGCGGACGCGTCCGGGTCGGCGGGCACCGGGTCGTCCACCACCCGCACCTGCTCGGCGGGGCGCGGCGGCGGCCGCGTACTCGACCTTCTCGCTGCTGGTGCTGCCCAGGGTGCACGCCGGGCGGCTCGCGCTCGTGCCCGCCGCACCGGACGTCCCGCACGCCTACAGCTAGTCGTAGGTGAGGCCGTAGCCGAAGGGGAACAGCGGCTTCTTGCCGTCGCCGCGGTTGATCGGCTGCTGGTCGGCGTCGGCCTGCCACGTGACCGGGAGCCGCCCGGTGGGCGCGATCTCGCCGAACAGGACGTCCGCGACGCCCGCGCCCTCGGTGCCCGGGAGCCACGACGCGACGAGCGCGTCCCAGTCGGGCAGCCGCTGCGCGACGTCGAGCGGGCGGCCCGACACGAGGACGACGATGACCGGGACGTCGGCGGCCTGCAGTCGCTCGATGGTGCGCACGTCGGTCTCGTCCAGGCCGAGGCCGCCGGTGCGGTCGCCGTGGTACTCGGCGTACGGGTCCTCGCCGACCACGGCGATCGCCGCGTCGAACGAGTCGTCGATGCCGCTGCCGTCCCGGCTGTACTCCACCTTCGTGTCGGAGTCGGCGACCTCCCGGATGCCCTCCAGGATCGACGTCCCCGGGGTGATGTCGCCCGGCTCGCCCTGCCAGGTGATCGTCCAGCCGCCGGACTGGCGGCCGATGTCGTCCGCGCTGCGGCCCGCGACGAGGATCTTGTCCTCGGTGGCGCCGAGCGGCAGGACGTCCCCGGAGTTCTTCAGCAGCACCTGCGACTTCGCGACCGCCCGGCGCGCCAGCGCGCGATGGTCGGCGCCGCCCACCACGGCCGCCTGGCGGCGGTCGGCCATCGGCTTCTCGAACAGGCCCAGCTCGAACTTCTTGGTGAGGATCCGCCGGTTCGCGTCGTCGATCCGCGCCATCGGGACGTCGCCCTCGCGGACCTCGGCGCGCAGGTACCGGACGAACTTCTTCCACTGCTCGGGGACCATCACCACGTCGATCCCCGCGTTGATCGCCTTGGCGACCTCGTCGCGGGTGAAGCCGGGCTCGCCGTCGATCTGGTCGACGCCGTTGTAGTCGGAGACGACGAACCCGGTGAAACCCAGCTCCCCCTTCAGCACCTCGGTGATCAGGTACCGGTGCTCGTGCATCTTCACGCCGTTCCACGAGCTGTACGACACCATGACCGAGCCGACGCCCCGCCGGACCGCCGCGCGGAACGGCGGCAGGTGGATCTCGCGGAGCCGCTCCTCGGAGATCCGCGCGTCGCCGCGGTCGTCGCCGCCCTGCGTGGCGCCGTCGCCGAGGTAGTGCTTGGCGGTCGCCAGGACGGACGCCGGACCGGCGCCGAGCTTCTCGCCCTGCAACCCGTCGATCATGGTGGTCATCGCGGAGGGCAGGCCCGGCACCTCGCCGAACGACTCGTACGTCCGTCCCCAGCGGTCGTTGCGGACCACGCAGACGCACGGCGCGAAGTTCCAGTCGACGCCGGTCGCGGCCATCTCCCGCGCGGTCGCGGCCCCGATCTCCCGGACGAGCCCGGGGTCGCGGGCCGCGCCGAGCCCGATGTTGTGCGGGAAGATCGTCGCGCCGACGACGTTGTTGTGGCCGTGCACGGCGTCCACGCCGTACATCAGCGGGACGCGCAGCGGCCCGGCGAGCGCGGCCCGCTGCATCCCGTCGTACATGTCGGCCCAGCTCTCGGGGGTGTTCGGCGACGGCGCCGAGCCGCCGCTCGACAGCACCGACCCGATCCGGTGCTCGGTGATCTCCGCGGGGGTGACGTACCGGCGTTCCGGCTGGGTCATCTGGCCGAGCTTGTCGTCGAGGCTCATCCGCGCCAGCAGGTCGTCCACGCGCTTCTCGACCGGCAGGCTCGGGTCGAGGTACGGGAGGGGCCCGTCGCCCGCGCGCTCGACCGCGGTCAGGGCGATGCCGGGGCTCTCGGCGGGCCCGCCCGTCCGGGCGGAGCCGCCGCCGGTGCCGATCGCGAGCGCGGCGAGCATGCCGAGGGCCAGGACGCGGTACCGGGCGCGGACGCGCCGCCGCGCCGTCTTCCCCGAGGTGCAGTACATGCGGCGAAGCGTTTCCGCGGACGATCAATCTCAACGCAACCGAATGTCAGCACCTGGGCAATATCTGACGGAGCCCACCGGGCGAACACCAACAATTCAGACGTTCAGGGCGACCGCCCGGTATCGAACCGAGGACCTCCGGGACCACAACCCGGTGTGCAGACCACCACACCACGGACGCCATGCCCTCGCGCGCGAGGGAGTACCGGATGCAGGAATCGAACCTGCCTGATGCGGGATATGAATCCGCCGGATGCACCAGCATCCCTATCCGGCGCGGAGGGTGCGGGATTCGAACTCGCGCAGGTGACCCTGACCACGGCTTAGCACGCCGGTGCCTTTCCGCTCGGCCAACCCTCCAGGAAAACAAAAGACCGCCCGTGGCCTCCGGGCGGTCGACGGACGAACGTGCTGGTCACGTCCGTCTGCGACTCCCGAGCCCGGGGTGGCCGCTGCTGCGCATTCGGTGCCGGCGCATCGCTTTCTCCCCTCCCGGTCTCGTTCGCTTACAAGTACATGATGCAGCCGCGCCTTTACCGGCGCAAGCCTTTTTCGAGCCGTCTCCGAACGGCACGGCACAGCCATTTCTGCGGGCCGGTGCGCACGGCCCGGCGGCGCCTAGTGTGTCACCGGTCACCCTGACCGGGGCGGCGGCGCGGAAGCGCGGGGTCCGGCGCGCTCTAAGATGTGCGGCGGAAGGCGGTGGACGTTTGGACGAGCGCGGCAGGGAAACGTGCGGCGACCCGATCGACTATCCGCCGCGGGGTTGCCTCTACGAGGTCCGCTACACGCTCGGCCCGCACGGCGCCGGGACCGTGCGGTTTCCCGACGAGTTCGCGCTGGGCCGCTGGTTCACCGCGATGGCCGCCGAGGGCATGTTCGTCCCGGCGGACTTCACCGTCCCCGACGAGGACGGCCGCAACGGCTACCGGATCTTCTGCGTCACCGACGACGCCCGCACGGAGATCAGCTACTTCCATCCCCGGCTCGTCCGGGGCCGGATCGAGGGCCGCCGCCGCCCCCGCTGACGCGGGGGCGTCAGCCGGGGGCGCGGGCGGTGAGCCGGCTCCTCGGGACGATCGGGATCGTGCCGCCGCGCTCGACGCGGCGCAGGCGGGCGTCCATGCCGTGGCGGTGGAGTTCGGCCTCGAAGTCGCTCAGCGGTGACGTGAAGACCGTGTAGTCGTCGTAGTGGACGGGCACGACGGTGGCGCAGCCGGACGTGCGGAGCCAGCGGGCGCCCTGCCGCCCGTCCATCGTGACGGTGAGCAGTCCGAGCAGCTTCGTCCCGCCCAGGTGGACGACGCCCGCGTCGATCTCCGGGTACCTGCGGGCGACCTCGGCGATGTCGTCGTACATGAGCGTGTCGCCGCTGATGTACATGCGGAGCTCGGGGTCGCCGGCGCGCGGGCCGAACTCCAGGAGCGCGCCCATGACCGGGGGCAGCGCGTGCCGCAGCGGGCCGGGCGCGTGCCGTCCGGGCATCGCGGTGACGGTGACGCGGTGGTCGCCCTTGACGAGCGGCTGCCCCTCCCAGATGCGCAGGCCGACGGCCTCGCGGAAGCCGCGCCCGTTCAGCGTCCGGGCGGCGGCGCCGGTGGTGAGGACGGGCAGGCCGCGGTCGAGGTGCCGTTCGGCGACGGGGTCCCAGTGGTCGTCGTGCAGGTGGGACAGGACGACGCCGTCGACGGCGGGCAGTTCGTCCACGGTGATCGCGGGGTCGCGGAGCCGCTCGCTGGTGAGGCCGTAGCCGAGGTGCGCGCGGTCGCCGCGGCGCAGGAAGTTCGGATCGGTGAGCAGCGTGAACGGCCCGTACCGGATGATGGTCGTGGCGTTCCCGATGAAGGTCAGTGTCGCGTCCGGCATGGTCCCCTCCGCATGACGAGCCGCGTTCCGGCAGGCGCACCCCCTACCCGGATATGGACCTGCATATCGGGATCGACTTCGACATAGTGGAATCATGACCTGGACCGCTCCCGCCGTGGCCCGCTCCCATCCGTGGGCCGATCATCTGACGGGCGACGAGCGCTCGCTCGCCGACGCCTGGCTCGACCACCACCGCGAGACGCTGCTGTGGAAGTGCGGCGGCCTGACGGCGGAGCAGTTGAAGCTGCGCTGCGTCGAGCCGTCCGCGCTGTCGCTGCTGGGGCTCGTCCGGCACATGGCCGAGGTCGAGCGCGACTGGTTCCGGGCGCGGTTCGCCGGGGAGGAGGTCGGGTACCTGTACGTGTCGGACGACGACCTCGAGGCCGAGTTCCGGGTCGACGAAGCCGACGCGGAGGCCGACCTGGCCGTGTACCTCACGGAGATCGAGGCGTGCCGGCGGACGACGGCGGGCCGCTCCCTCGACGAGACGTACCTGGACCCGCGGCGCCGGGAGGAGATGAGCCTGCGCTGGGTCTACTGGTCGATGGTGGAGGAGTACGCGCGCCACAACGGGCACGCGGACCTGCTGCGCGAGCGCATCGACGGGAGCACGGGTCACTGAACGGCAACGCGATCGTCCTGGTCGTCGTCCTGCTGTCGTCGTTCACGTTCCCGCTGACGATCACGGGCGCGTCGGTGGCGCTGCCGGACATCCGGGCGGATCTCGGCGCCGGGCTCACCGCGTCGCAGTGGGTGATCACCGGGTACAACGCGTGCTTCGCGAGCTTCCTGGTCGCGATGGGCTCGCTCGCGGACGTGGCCGGACGGCGGCGGATCTTCACCGGCGGTGTGGCCGTGTTCTGCGCGGCGGGCCTCGCCGCGGCGGCGTCCCGGGACGTCCTGACGCTGAACGCGGTGCGCGCGCTCGGCGGCGTGGGGGCCGCGGCGGCCGCGACGGGCGGTTCGGCGATCCTCGCCGCGACGTTCCACGGGACGGCGCGGGTGCGGGCGTTCGGGATGCTCGGGACCGTGCTCGGCATGGGCCTGGCGTTCGGGCCGACGGTCGGCGGGGTGCTGGTGGAGACGCTGGGCTGGCGGGCCGCGTTCGGGGTGCCGGCCGCGGTCGCGGGGCTCGTGCTGCTGCTCGTCCCGGTGCTGCCCGCGGCGCGGGGCGACGCCGGGCGGCGGATCGACTGGGCGGGCGCGGCGCTGTTCACGGCCGCGCTGCTGGTGCTGATCACGTCGATCGTGGAGGGCGGCGAGCGCGGGTTCGGCGGCCCGGCCGTGCTGGGCGGCCTCGTGGCGGCGGTGCTGCTGGCGACGGCGTTCGTCACGGTCGAGCGGCGGGCGGACGACCCGATGTTCGAGCTCGGGCTGCTGGCGAATCCGCGGTTCTCGTCGTACGCGGTGGCGGCCGGGGCGATCGTCTTCGTGCTGGTGCCGCTGCTGGTGTACCTGCCGTCCTACCTGATCTCGGTCGTGGGGCTGGCCCCGGGCGAGGCGGGCGTGTGGCTGCTGATGCTCACGGCGCCGACCGTGGTGCTGCCGATGGCCGGGACGGCGCTCGCCAAGCGGATGCCGGCGGGGCCGCTGGTGGCCGGGTCGGTGGCGGTGACGGGCGCCGGCGCGCTGCTGCTGGTGACGATCGGGCCGGGCAGCACGCCGTGGGCGCTGGCCGTGCCGCTGGCGCTCACCGGGGCCGGGTTCGGGCTGTCCACCGGGCTGCTGGACGGGCTGGCGGTGACGGTCGTGCGGCCGGAGCAGGCGGGGACGGCGGCCGGGATGTTCTCGACGGCGCGGCTGGCCACCGAGACGGTGGGGATCGCGGTGGTGGGCGCGGCGCTCGCGGCGCTGAGCGGCGACCGGCTGACCGGGACGCACTACACCGGCGCCCTGCGGACGGTCTGCGTCGCGCTGGCGGTGTTCTCGGCGGTCGCGACCGCGTGCGTCCTCGGGCTGTCGCGCAAACCCGCCGGGCGCGGTCCGGCGGCGGGTGGTTGACTGTCCGGGTGCATACCGAGACCCCCCAGTCCGAGCTGTTCGCCCGGCTCGTGGAGATCGGCGGCGGTTCGCCGGGGACGTCCGGCGAGCCGGTGACGCTGTACGACCGGCACGGGGTGCTGGTGGTGCGGGTCGGCGACGTCGTGGTGAAGGCGCACCAGCCGGACCGGGACGTCGGCCCGGCGTTCGGCGACCGGATCCGGCTGGCGGCGGCGCTGCCGCACATCCTGCTGGGCCCGGACGGCCCGCCGGTCGAGGCGGCCGGCCGGACGGTGACCGTCGCGCCCTACGGGGAGCCGGTGGACCCGGCGGGCGACCTCCCGTGGGAGGAGGGCGCGCGGCTGCTCGCGGCCCTGCACCGGGTGCCCGTCCCGGACGGGGCGCCGTCGTGGGGGCGTCCCGAGCGGGTCGCGCGCCTGGTGGGGCGGCTCGGGAGCGGTTCCGCGGAGGATGCGGTGCGGCGCGCGTTCGCCGGGCTGCCCGCGTGGATCCGCGGGGCCGCCGCAGAGCCGCCGCGCGCCCGGGAGTGCGTGGTGCACGGCGACTGGCATCTCGGGCAGATGGTCCGCGTGCGGGACGGCTGGCGCCTCATCGACATCGAGGACCTGGGCCGCGGCGACCCCGCCTGGGACCTCGCGCGCCCCGCGGCGCTGTACTGCGCCGGAGTTCTGCACCCGCACGAGTGGGAGCGGTTCCTGGGCGCCTACCGGGGCGCCGGAGGCCCGGCCGTCCCCCCGGGCGGCGACCCGTGGACGGCTCTGGACATACCGGCGCGAACTCTTGCGATCCAGATCGCCGCGACGTGCGTCCAATCCGCAAGGAAGGGCGATCGGCCGCTGGACGGACCCGAGGAGGCGATGGTCGACGCCTGCAGGAGAATGGCCTGCACCGAAATCGGCGGAGAACCGGCATGACGTGGCGGGGAACCTGCCCTAGATTTAGCCTCTACCTGGGGTTCCATAACGGAAGGATGACAAGGCGATGCACTGCCCTAAGTGCCGTGGCGTGATGCGGACCTATACCCGGAGCGGCGTTCACATCGAACAGTGTGACGCGTGCCGGGGCATCTTCCTCGACTACGGCGAGCTGGAGGCCCTCAGCCAGATGGAGGCCCAGTACCGGGCCGCGCCGCCGGCCGCGCCGGCCGCGCCCGCGACCCCGGGGTGGAGCGCGCCCGCGGCGCCGCAGGTGCACCACCATCACCATGGCGCGCACCACCGTCCCTATGGCGGCGGCGTGTTCCACATGCTGTTCACGACCTGACGCCGCGAACGGCGACGGCCGTGCGGCGCCCTCCGGCGGAGCCGCGACCGCACGGCCGGTTTTCCGTCCCCTTCGTTCCCCGCGCCCCGGAGCCGGTCAGAGCCGGGGGTCGACCGGCTCCGACTCCAGCGCCAGCACCGCGAAGACGGCCTGGTGCACCCGCCACAGCGGCTCCCGGCCGGTGAGCCGGTCGAGCGCCGCCAGGCCGAGCGCGTGCTCGCGCATGGCGAGGGACCGCTTGCGGCCGAGCGACCGGCCGCGCAGCCGCTCCAGGTTCTCCGGCTCGGTGTAGTCCGGGCCGTAGATGATCCGCAGGTACTCGCGGCCCCGGCACTTGATCCCCGGCTGGATCTTGGCGTCCGCGGGGAACGGGCCGAGCGGCTTGACGACCATGCCCTCGCCGCCCGCAGCGGTGAGCTTCTCCCACCACTCGGCGACGGCGGTGTCCGCGTCCGGCGCGGCCAGGTCGGCGACCAGCGACCCGGTCCGCCGGACGAACCCGGTCGGGTCGGCGTCCGCGAGCCGCCCGGCGACGTCCATGTGCCAGTCGTGGTCGCGGGCCGTCGCCCACGCGCGGTCCTCCCCCGCCAGCACCTGGAACGGCGCGATGCCGAGGCCGCCGAGCCCGTCCGCGTCGACGTCCCAGCAGTAGCGGGCGTAGGCGTCGCGGAACCGGGCTGCGTTCGCGACGCGCCGGTCGATGTGCCCGCGCAGCCCGCCGAGGTCGAGGCCGCGGCGCTCCGCGCGCGCCAGCAGGTCCGCCGCCATCGGCAGGGACGCGCGGGCGGCGGCGCCCGTGGCGGCGTACTGGACGCGGATGAGGTCCATCGCCTTCGCCGACCACGGCAGCAGCTCGCAGTCCAAGACGAGCCAGCCGGTGCCGAGCTCGTCCCACAGCCCGGCGGCGCCGATCGCGGCGCGCAGCCGCGCCAGCGCCTCGTCCGTCCGGGCCGGGTCGCGGAAGAACGCTCGGCCGGTTCGGGTGTAGAGGGCGCCGGCCGTCCCGTCGTCCACGCCGAACCGCCCGGCGGCGACGGACGCGTCGCGGCACACCACCGCGACGGCCCGCGAACCCATGTGCTTCTCCTCGCACACGACCCGCGGGACGCCCTTGTCGCGGTAGGCGGCGAGCGCCTCCGCCGGGTGCTCCAGGTACCCGGGCAGCGACGACGTCTCGGCCGGCGCCATCGTCGGCGGCAGGTAGACGAGCCAGCGCGGGTCCGCCGCGAACCGGCTCATCACCTCCAGCGCCGCGAGGGCGTTCTCCTCCCGGACGGTGACGCGGCCCATCAGCCGCGTCTCGACGCCCGTGTTGCCCATGACGTCCTTGATGTGCAGGAAGTCGCTCTCGCGCTGCCCGCCCCCGCCGGTCGCCGACGGCGCCGCCGCCAGCGGGCGGACGGGCTCGTACCAGGTCTCGCGCGCCGGGACGGAGAACAGCTCGCGTTCGGGGTAGCGGAGCGCGGTGAGGCGGCCGCCGAACACCGCGCCGGTGTCGAGGCAGATCGTGTTGTTGATCCACTCGGCGTCGGGGACGGGAGTGTGCCCGTACACGACCATCGCCTTGCCGCGGTAGTCGCGCGCCCACGGGTACCGGACGGGCAGCCCGTACTCGTCCGTCTCGCCCGTGGTGTCCCCGTAGAGGGCGAACGACCGGACGCGCCCGGACGCGCGGCCGTGGTACTCCTCCTTCAGCCCGGCGTGGGCGACGACGAGCCTGCCGCCGTCCAGGACGTAGTGGCTGATGAGGCCGTCCATGAACCGCAGGGCGTCGGCGCGGAACTCCTCCGGCTCCCGCGCGAGCTGCTCCAGCGACTCGGCGAGGCCGTGCGCGACCCGCACCTTCCGGCCGCGCAGCGCCTTGACGAGCTTCGCCTCGTGGTTGCCGGACACGCACAGCGCCTGGCCCGCCTCGACCATGCCCATGGCGAGCCGCAGGACGCCCGGGGTGTCGGGGCCGCGGTCGACGAGGTCGCCGACGAACACGGCCGTCCGCCCGCCCGGGTGGTTCGCGCCGACCGCGCGGCCCCGCGCGTCGTGCTCGATCTCGTAGCCGAGGCCGGTGAGGAGGTCCTCCAGCTCGGCGCGGCAGCCGTGCACGTCGCCGATGACGTCGAACGGCCCGGTCAGCTCCCGCCGGTCGTTCCACGGCTTCTCGTAGACGATGGTGGCGGCGTCGATCTCCTCGACGCCGTCCAGCACGTACGCGCGGCGGAACTCGCGGCCGAGCGACCGCAGGCCGCGCCGCAGTTCCCGCCGCTGCCGCGGCAGGACGTGCGCGGGCAGGTCCGCGCGGTCCGGGCGGGCGGCGTTGCGCTCGGCGGCGACGCTCTCCGGCACGTCCAGGACGATCGCCGCCGACAGCACGTTGTGCTCCTTGGCGAGCGCGAGAAGCCGCTGCCGCGACTTCGTCTGCACGTTCGTGGCGTCCACGACGGTCAGCAGGCCGCGCCGCAGCCGGGTGCCGACGATGTAGTGCAGCAGGTCGAACGCGTCGCCGGTGGCCGACTGGTCGTTCTCGTCGTCGGAGACGACGCCGCGGCAGAAGTCCGACGACACGATCTGCGTCGGCTTGAAGTGCCTGCGGGCGAAGTGCGACTTGCCGGAACCGGACACGCCGACCAGCACGACGAGCCCCGTCTCCGGGAGCCGGATCTCTCGGCCGGTCATTTCGTGAACACTCCCATCTGCGTCGGGGCGCCGACCTCGGGGTCGTCGTCGCCGACCGGAACGTGCCGGACGCGGTAGCCGTGCGCGGCCGCGACCCGGTCGGCCCACGCGCGGAACTCGGCGCGCGTCCATTCGAACCGGTGGTCGGGATGCCGCATCGCGCCGGGTGCCAGCCCCTCGTACCGGACGTTGTGCTCGGCGTTCGGCGTCGTCACCACGACGACGCGGGGCGCTGCGTGCCCGAACACCACCTTCTCGACGGCGCCGAGACGCGGCGGGTCGATGTGCTCGACGACCTCCATCAGCACCGCGGCGTCGTACCCGCCGAACCGGTCGTCGGCGTAGGTGAGGGCGCCCTGGAACAGGTCGCCGACCCGGTCCCGGGCGCGCGACGGCCCCGGCCGGTCGAGCCGCAGCCGCCGCCGCGCGTGCTCGACGGCGCGGAACGACACGTCCGCCCCGGCGACCCGCGCGACCGAGCCGTCCCGCAGCAGCCGCGCGAGCAGCCTGCCCGAGCCGCAGCCGAGGTCGATGACGCTGTCGGCGTCCTCCTCGCGCAGCACGTCCGTCACCGCGCGGATGCGCCGCTCCGCCAGGGAGAGCGTCTCCTCCGGCGGTTCGGCGCCGTCGGCGGTCTCGGCGGCCGGCTCCTCGTCGATCTCGACGGGGTCGAGGGCGTCGTCCGGCGCGTCCTCCGCGTCGGCCAGCCGGCCGAGTGCGGCCCGGACGAGCGCGCGGCGGTTCGCCAGGTACCCGCGGGTGATCGCGCCGCGGTCGGGGTGCGTCGCGAGCCACCCCTCCCCCGCCCGGATCAGCTTGTCGACCTCGTCGGACGCCACCCAGTAGTGCTTGGCGTCGTCCAGGACGGGCAGCAGCACGTAGAGCTGGTTCAGCGCGTCGGCCAGCCGGACGGTCCCGGTGAGCGTGAGGGTCACGTACCGGGAGTCGCCCCAGGACGGGAACTCGGGGTCGAGCGGGACGGGTTCGGCCGACACGTCCCAGCCGAGCGGCCCGAAGAACCGCTCGGCCCGCCCGGGGCCGCCCCGGCACGGCAGCGCCGGGAGCACGACCTCCAGCGGGATCGGCGTCTCCGCGAGCCCGGGACGGGCGTCGCAGCGCCCGCGCATCGCCGTGCGGAACACGTTCGCCATGGCCGACGCGAGCAGCGACGACGCCGCGTAGGGGCGGTCGTTGACGAACTGGCCGAGGGAGAAGTCGGGTGTGCCTCTGCCGCGCGTGCGGACGAGCCTCACCGGGTCGACGTCGAGCAGCAGCGCCGCCGTGCAGCGCCGCTCGTCCGCCTCGGGGTAGAAGACGTGCGCCGTCCCGTACGCCTGGTCGAACGTCTGCACCCGATCGGGATGCTTGTGGAGCAGGAAGCCCAGATCGCTCGCCGGGCGCAGCGTCGTGGTGATCGTCAGAAGCACCCCCCAAGTGTGGCGTACCGGGGGGAAGCCTCCGCATCCCGTTTTTTCGGTCAGGGCACGGCCGGGCCCTTGATGTACACGCCGTTCTCGTCGTACGGCCACGGGTTGGCCCGGCAGCCCTTCAGCCCGTAGATCTGCTGCATCATCACCGGCGCGGGCCTCCCCTTGCCCCCGCACGTCATGTGGCCGAATCCCAGCCGGTGGCCGACCTCGTGGTTGATGGTCAGCGCGTGGTACTCGTGCGGCTTCCCCTCGTAGTACTCGGTCAGCAGCAGCCAGCGCTTGAGGTTCACGACGACCTGCTTGCCGGCGCGGCAGTTGACCTCGCCCTCGGTGTCCATCCCGTAGGCGCCGCACAGCTTGTCGGTCGTCCCCGGCGAGGACAGCATCACGACGAACTCGTGCGCCCCCGAGTCGACGCGCTGGAACGCCCACTTGCCCTTGGCCGTCCAGCCGCGCGGGTCGCCGAGGATGTCGTCGACCTCTTTCGCGAAGTCGTTCACGTCCTGCTTGAGGCCGCCCTCCACCGCGACCTTGTACCGCAGGACCTTGGCGCCCTGCCCGGTGACGCCGGATCCCTTGGCGACGGTGAACTTCCCGTTCCCCTTCTTCGGGATGTAGGGGGGAGCGGTGGTCGTCGGGGCCGCGCTCGGCGACGTGCCGGCGGACGCCTTCGCGGACGCCTTCGCGGACGCCTTCGCGCCGCCCCCGCCCGTCTTCGGGCTCGGATGCGACGCTGCCGACGCGGCGTCCGTCCCACCGGGATTCCAGGCGACCGCGGCGGCGACGGCGAGCACGGCGGCCAGGACGAGCGCGGCGCCGCCGACGGCCAGGCCGACGACCCGGTTGCGCCGGGCCCCCTCGAACGCGCGGTCGAGTTCGTCCTCGAACCCCTCGGTCGTCGTCGGCCGGGGCGCGTCGTCGGACGGCGGCCCGGCCGGGTGCGCGAACCGGCGGGACGGCCGGCCCGGCCGCGGGCCCCGCGGCGGGGCGGGCGGGGCTTCCCGCGCGTCCTCGGCGTCCTCGAACGCGTGGACGTCCGCGGGCGGCCCGTGCGGGGTCTCCGCGGGCGGGAAGGGCGGCCGCGGCGCCTGCTGGTGCGGCGGCGGGTACCCGTGAGGCTGCTCGAACGGGTGCCCGGGGCCCTGGGCGGGCGGGTGCGGGAGCCGCCGTCCGGGCTGATGCGGAGGTTGGGCCCCGGCGTCCCCGGACGGGCGCTGGGGACGGCGGCGGGAGCGAGATCGTGGACGTTGCATAGCGTGCACAGCATGACAGATCCCACCCGGCAAAGGTGATCATTTCGTGACAAGACGCAGGTCAGGGACATAAGCCACATCCCCGTCGGTTCCGCGGCGGTCACGGAGGGTGCGGCCGCCACCGCGAAAAGCGTTTGCGGACCGCCCGCGGGGCCGTGTGACAATCCGGGCATCATGAGCAGACATCCCCGCCGCGCCGTCGCGCAGGAGACCGTCGCGATCATCGAGCGCGGCGAGTACCGGGCCCCGTCGGGGCGCGCCGTCCGGGTCGCCGAGAGCATCGAGCGGGCCAGGCGGGGCACCGTCCTCTACCGGCCCGAGGAACTGGACGACCTCCTGCGGGAGGTCGCGGACGGGCCCGCGGGCGCGGCCACCCGCATCGAGGTCACCGAGGAGACCACGCTCGCGGCCGCCCGGCGGCTCGCCGCCCCGGACGCCGTCCCGCTCGCGCTGAACTTCGCGTCCGCGAAGAACCCCGGCGGCGGCTTCCTCAACGGCGCGCACGCCCAGGAGGAGGGCCTCGCGCGGTCGTCCGGCCTGTACGCGTCGCTCACGTCGGCGCGGCGGTACTACGACTTCCACCGCGAGCAGCGCGACCTGCTGTACTCCGACCACATGATCTACTCGCCGGGCGTTCCGGTGTTCCGCGACGACCGGGGCGTCCTGCTGGAGGAGCCCTACGAGGTCGCGTTCCTGACCTCCCCGGCCCCCAACCGGGGCGCGATCCGCGACCCGGAGAAGGCCGCCGAGGTGCCGCGGGTCCTGGACGTCCGGGCCCGCAAGGTTCTCGCGGCGGCGCTCGCCAACGGGCACCGGCGGATCGTGCTCGGCGCGTGGGGCTGCGGCGTGTTCCGCAACGACCCCGCCGAGGTCGCCGAGACGTTCGCCCGCGCGCTGCGCCCGGGCGGCGGGTTCGCCGGCCGGTTCGAGCACGTCGTGTTCGCCGTCTGGGACACCGCCGCGGGAGCCCCGCGGCACGCCGCCTTCCGGCGCGTGTTCGGCTGACCGGCGGGGACGGGCGCCGCCCCCGCCGGCGCGCGGATCAGAGCCCGCCCATCACCTCGGCGGCGATCAACTCGAGGTGCTCCAGGTCGGACAGGTCGAGGACCTGCAGGTAGAGCCGCTCGGCGCCCAGTTCGCCGAACCGGCCGATCTTGTCGACGAGCTCCTGCGGGGTGCCCGCCAGGCCGTTCTCCCGCAGCTCGCCGGGCTCCCGCCCGATCGCGTCGGCGCGGCGCCGCAGCTCGGCCTCGTCCCGTCCGCAGCACACCACCTGCGCGGCCGAGTACACCATCGGGCGGGTCCGGCCCGCGTCCCGGCAGGCCGCCCGGACGCGCTCGAACGCCGCGCCGGTGTCGTCGAGCCCGTGGAACGGCACGTTGTACTCGTCGGCGTAGGTCGCGGCGAGGCGCGGGGTGCGCTTCGCGCCGAACCCGCCGATCAGCACCGGCGGGCCGCCGTCCTGCGCGGGCTTCGGCAGCGCGGGCGAGTCGGTCAGCGTGTAGTGGTCGCCGCTGAACGAGAACGTCTCGCCGGACGGCGTCCCCCACAGGCCCTTGCAGATCTGGAGCTGCTCCTCGAGCTTCTCGAACCGCTCGTTCAGGCTCGGGAACGGGATGCCGTAGTGGGCGTGCTCCTCCTCGAACCAGCCGGTGCCCAGGCCGAAGTCGACGCGGCCGCCGCTCATCCGGTCGACCTGCGCGACGGAGATCGCCAGCGGGCCGGGAAGGCGGAACGTCGCGGCCGTCACGAGCGTGCCGAGCCGGATCCGGTTCGTCTCGCGGGCGAGGGCGCCGAGCGTGACCCACGAGTCGGTGGGGCCCGGCTCGCCCGACACGTCCCCCATCTTGGTGTAGTGGTCCGACCGGAAGAACGCGTCGAAACCGAGGTCCTCGGTCGCCTTCGCGACGGTCAGCAGTGTCTCGTAGCTCGCCCCCTGCTGGGGCTCGGTGAAGATCCGTAGACGCATGACTCCATCCTGGTACGCGGACGGCCATGCTCGGGCCGCGGGCCGGTCCCGGTTCAGCCGAGGGGGTCGGTCTCCGGCGGCGCACCGGCCCGCGGGCCGCCCCCCTCGCCCGGGAACCACAGGACGAACGTGCTGCCCGCGCCCTCCGCGGAGAACAGCCGGACGTGGCCGTGGTGCGTCTCCACGATCTGCCGGACGATCGCGAGCCCGAGGCCCGTGCGGCGGTCGCCCGTCCGGCCATCGCGGTCGCGGGCCCGGCGGTCCTGCGCGCCGCGGTAGAAACGGTCGAAGACGCGATCCTGCTCGTGCGGGGCGAGCCCGGGACCGGCGTCGGCGACCGCGACCCACAGCCAGTCGCCGGCGGACCCCGCCCCGACCGTGATCGTCGAGTTCTCGGGGGCGAGCCGCACCGCGTTCGACAGCAGGTTCCCGACCGCGCGGCGCAGCGCGTCGTGGTCGCCGATCAGCACGAGGCCGTCCCGGATCCGCTGCTCCAGCGTCAGCCTCCGGACGGACGCGAGCGACCCGAACTCCTCGGCGGCCTCGCGCGCCACGACCGCCAGGTCGACGTCGGCGTCGTCCAGCGCGGGCGCCGACCGGCGGGCCGTGGCGAGCAGGTCCTCGACGAGCCGCGTCATGCGGGTGGTCGCGCGGTCGACGACGTCCACGGCCCGGCGCCGGTCCGGCTCGTCGGCGTCCGGCGCGCTGAGCACGGTGTCGAGGTTCGCGCGGATGATGGCCAGGGGGCTGCGCAGCTCGTGGGACGCGTCGTCGATCAGCCGCCGCTGCGCCTGGAACGCGCTGTCGAGGCGGTCGAGCATGGAGTCGACGGTGTCGGCGAGCTCGCGCAGCTCGTCGCGCGGCCCGGACAGCCGGATGCGGCGGGACAGGTCGGTCGCCTGGATCTCCTCGGCGGTGCGGGCGATCGCGCGGACCGGTTTCAGCGCCCGGCCCGCCAGCACCCAGCCGATGCCGAGGCTGGCGACCAGCAGCCCCCCGAGCGTCCCCAGCGAGTAGTTCCGCAGGGTGCGGCGCGTCTCGTAGTTGACCGCCCGTTCCACCTGCTGGACCTTGACGACCTCCACGTCCCCGAGCCGGACGCCGCCGTAGTACTTCTGGGCCTGGTGCGTCTCCGTGATCGGCTCCGCCTCGGTACTGCGGACGACCCCGAGGTACGTCCCCCCGAGGACGAGCGCGGTCAGGGCGAACAGCAGCGCCGAGTACAGCACGGTCAGCCGGAACCGGATCGACTGGGCGAACCCCGGCAGCGGCGGGCGCCGAATCCGCGGCGAAGGCATCACGCCCCCTCCCTCGTGGCCTCGCGGAGGCGGTAGCCGTGCCGGACGACCGTCTCGATCAGCGGGTCCTCGCCGTCCCCGGCGAGCTTGCGGCGCAGCGTGCCGACCGTGACCCGCACCGTGTTCGTGAACGGGTCGGCGTTCTCGTCCCACACGTGCTCGAGGAGGTCCTCGGGCGAGACCACCTGGCCGGGCCGGCTCATCAGGTACCGCAGCACCGCGAACTCCTTCGGGGACAGGTTCAGCCGCCGCCCGGCGCGGGACGCCTCACGGCGGCCGGTGTCGAGGCGCAGCTCGCCGACCGTCCACACCGCCGACCCGCCGCCGCTGTCGCGCCGCAGCAGCGCCCGCACCCGCGCCAGCAGCTCCGGGAACGCGAACGGCTTGACGAGGTAGTCGTCCGCGCCCTCGTCCAGGCCGCGGACCCGGTCGGCGAGCCGGTCCCGCGCGGTCAGCATGAGGATCCGCAGCCCGGGGCCGCTCTCCCCGTCCAGCTCCCCGGCGCGGACGGCCCGGCACAGGTCGAACCCGTCGCCGTCCGGCAGGTTCAGGTCCAGGATCATCAGGTCGTAGGACGCCGCGTACAGCTTCTGCGACGCCTCGTTCACGTCGTACGCCACGTCCACCGCGTAATCCGCACGGACCAGGCCGTACCGGAGCGCCTCGACGAGGTCCTCCTCGTCCTCCACCACGAGCACCCGCATGGCGTGACGTTATCCTCCTCTCCTCCCCGTTCGCCCGGTCTCAGCCGACGATGCGGCGGACGCCGTCCACCGCCCGGTCCGCCGGGATCGCGAACCCGATGCCGATCGACCCGCCGCCCCGCACCGTCGCGATGGCGGTGTTCACCCCGATGACCTCGCCGCGCGCGTTCACCAGCGGCCCGCCCGAGTTGCCCGGATTGATGGACGCGTCGGTCTGCAGGGCGATCTGCCGTTCGCGGGGACCGAGCCGCACCTCCCGGCGCGGCGCGCTGACGACCCCGGCGGTCACCGTCCCGGCCAGCCCGAGCGGCGACCCGATCGCGAGCACGGGGTCGCCGACCCGCGCGTCCGCGGACCGGCCGAACGTCAGCGGGGGCGGCGCCTCGGACGCCGGGACGGCCAGCACGGCGAGGTCGTTGGCGGTGTCGGAGCCGACGACGCGCGCGGCGAGCCGCCGCCGGTCCGGCAGGACCACGGTGACGTCGTCGCGCCCGCCCACGACGTGCGCGTTCGTCAGGACGTGCCCGGCCGCGTCGATGACGAACCCGGACCCGCCGCTGCGCCCGCTCCCGGACCGCACCTCGACCTGCACCACGCTCGGCAGGACGCGCGCCGCGACCCCGCTGAGGTCGCCCGCGCCGTCCACCGGCCCGGCCGCCGACCGCGTCACGACGGACGCCCCGCCGTCCCCGGTGAGCGCGGCCCCGGCCGTCCCGGCGAGCGCGCCGGTGATCGCGGCGGCGGCGATCGCCGTCACGACCACCCCGCGCGGGCGCCGTCCCGTGCCGCCCGGACGTCCGGGCGGGGGCGCGGCCTGCGGGACCGGCGGGACCGGCGGGACGACGGACGGCCACGCCGTCGCGGGCGTCCCGGCCGGCGACGCGGGCGGTGGCGGGGGCGCGAAGTCGGGCCCGTGCGGCTCGCCCAGCCCGATGCGGGCGTCCCCCGCGTGCCTTCCGTGTTCCGTTCTTTCCGTATCGCCGTAACTCAAGTCGACTCCTCGTGCGATCAGGGGATGCGGGAGAACCACAGCAGCGACGTCAGCGCCGCGACGCACGCGGCGACCAGGCCCGCCCCGACGAACCAGGCCCAGATCTCGCGCTGCTCGACGCGGTACCCGACCGCGCTGCCGATGTCGGCGTAGACCTGCCGCAGCTCGTCGCCGCTGGCGGCCTCGTAGAACCCGCCGCCGGTCTGCTGCGCGAGCCGCTCCAGCGCGGGCCCGTCCACCGGCACCGGCAGCGGCGTCCCGTTCTGGTAGATCACGCCCTCGGCGGTGCCGTACGCGATCGTCGAGACCGGCACCCCGGCCTGCACGGCGCGCTGCGCGGCCTCCTCCGGGGTGCGCCCGGCGGTGTTCGTGCCGTCCGACAGCAGCACCACGTGCGCGGGCGGGGCCTCCTCGCCGAACTGCGCCCCGAAGTCGGAGATCGCCTGCAGCGAGGCGAACACGCCCTCGCCGATCGCGGTGCGCGGGCCGAGCGTCAGCCCGTCGACGCCGGACCGGACGGCGCGCCGGTCGGTCGTCGGCGGCACCGTCACCGACGCCGACCCGGCGAACGCGACGAGCCCGACGTTGAACCGCCCGGGCAGCCCGTCGAGGAACGCGCGGGCGGCGCGCTGCGCGGCCGTCAGCCGGTCCGGCTCGACGTCCTCCGCCTCCATCGAGCTGGACACGTCCACCGCCAGCATGACCGTCGCCTGCTCGCGCGGCACCCGCACGTCCGCCGCCGGACGCGCGAACCCGACCGTGAACAGCCCCATCATCAGCAGGAACGCCGCCGCCGGGACGTGCCGCCGCCAGCCGGGCCGCAGTGGCGCGACCTTCTCCAGCAGCGCGAGATTGGTGAACCGGGCGGCGTACCGGCCGCGGCGCAGCTGCATCGCGACGTACGCGGCGGCGAGCCCGGCGAGCACGACCGCCAGGAACAGCCGTTCGGGGGACAGGAACGTCACGCCGCACCTCCCGGGACCGGGCCGGGCGCCGCCGCGGCGAGGCGGCGCTGCGCCATCACGTGCCAGGCGATGTCGCGCACCCAGTCGCCGTCGGTGCGCAGCCGCAGGTGCGCGGCGCCCGCCCGCCGCAGCCCCGCCGCGATCGCGGCGCGCCGCTCGTCGGCGGCGGCCGCGTACCGCTCCCGCAGCCGGCGGCTCGCCGTGGGGACGTCCCGCCGCCGCCCCGACTCGGGATCGACGACCGTGAGCAGCCCGACGTCGGGCAGCGTCAGCTCGCGCGGGTCGACGACCTCGACCGCGAGGACCTGGTGGCGCACCGCCAGCAGCCGCAGCGGCCGCACCCAGCTCTCCGCGGGTTCGAGGAAGTCGGACACGACGACCGCGAGGCCGCGGCGGGCCCCGGCCGTGCGGCGCAGCAGGTCCGCGCCCGCGCCGAGGAACCGTCCGCCCGGGGCGTCCTGCGGGGTGCGGGGCGCGTCCAGCAGCGCCCGCAGCAGCGCGAGCAGGTGCGGGCGGCCGGTCCGGGGCGGGACGAGCCGCGCCCCCGAGCCCCCGACGATCTGCGCGCCGATCCGGTTGCCGGTGCGGTCGGTGAGGAACCCGACGGCCGCGACCGCCGCGACCGCCAGGTCGCGCTTCTCGACCCGCCCGGTGCCGAAGTCCATGCTCGCGGTCGCGTCGACCAGCGCCCACGTCTCCAGCTCCCGGTCGGCGACGCGGTCCCGGACGTGCGGGACGGCCGTCCGGGCCGTCAGGGACCAGTCCATCGCGCGGACGTCGTCGCCCGCCGCGTACTCGCGTCCCTCGGCGGGCTCGGAGCCGGGGCCCGGCACCAGGCCGAGGTGGTCGCCCTGCAGCAGCCCGTCGAGCCGCCGCACGATGACGATCTCCAGCCGCCGCAGCGCCTGCTCGGGCGCGAGGTCGCGCAGTCGGGGAGCCGTCACGCCGCCCGACCCCCCTCCGCCCCGCCGGGCCCCTGCACACCGGGCCCCTGCACACCGGGCCCCCGCACGCCGAGGCCGTCCGTGCCGGGGTCGCCGTCGCGGGGCGCCAGCCGCGGCTGCGGCACCACCGCCGCGATCCGCTCGACGATCGCGCGCGGCGACACCTCGTCGGCGAGCGCGTCGAACGACGGGACGAGCCGGTGCGCCAGGACGTCCCCGCACAGGTCGCGGACGTCCGCGGGCAGCACGTAGTCGCGGCCGCGCAGCAGCGCCAGCGCCCGCCCGGCGGCGACGAGGCCGAGCGTCCCGCGCGGACCCGCCCCGTAGGTGAGCAGCCGCGCCGCGTCCGGCGCCCCGTACCGCGCCGGGTCCCGGGTCGCGCCGATCAGCCGCACCGCGTACCGGGCGACCTCGTCGTGCACGAACACCCGGTCGGCGGCGTGCCGCAGCTCCGCCAGCCGCGGCGGGTCCAGCAGGCGGGACGCCGCGGGCGGGTCGACGCTCATCCGGTAGAGGATCGCCAGCTCCTCCTCCTCGGACGGGTAGCCGACGTCGATCTTCAGCAGGAACCGGTCGCGCTGCGCCTCCGGGAGCCGGTACACGCCCTCGGACTCGATCGGGTTCTGCGTCGCCAGCACCAGGAACGGGTCCGGCACCGGCAGCGTCCGGCCGCCGATGCTGACCTGCCGCTCCCCCATCACCTCCAGCAGCGCCGACTGCACCTTCGCGGGCGCCCGGTTGATCTCGTCCGCCAGCACCACGTTCGCCATCACCGGGCCCGGCTCGACGTCGAACGCCTCCTCCGACGGCCGGTAGATGCGCGTCCCGACGATGTCGGACGGCACGAGGTCGGGGGTGAACTGGAGCCGCGCGAACGAGCCGCCGACCACCGTCGCGAGGGTCTGCGCGGCGAGCGTCTTCGCGACGCCCGGCACCCCCTCCAGCAGGCAGTGGCCGCCCGCCAGGACCGCGACGAGCATCCGCTCGACCATGCGGTCCTGCCCGACGATGACGCGCTTGGTCTCGAACAGGAGCCGTTCCGTCAGCGCCGCCGCCTCCGGCCCGCCCGGGCCCCGCGGGGCCCGGGCGGTGTCGTGGAGGCTCATCGGGGGTCCGCGGCCGGGGACGTCCCGCCCTCCTGCGGGCAGTCCTTCCCGTCACCGGCCGCCCCGTCCCCGGGCGCGGCCGCGTACCCGGCCGGGACGGCGCCCGCCGGGTCGGCGTTCTCGACGATCCGCAGCTCCGTGCGCGGCGCGTCGTCCGTCCCCGCGAAGGCCATCCCGCCGGCGGTGAACGCGGCCGCCCCGGCCGCACCCGCCGCCACCAACGTGATCTTGATGCGCCTGGTGAGCGTCATGCTCGTCCCTCCGTTGTCCCGGGCCCGTCCGGACCCGACGGGGACGATCACAACAGGGCGCGGCGAAAGCGGGCTTAAAGAGTCGCGGCCTCCGCCCGGGACGCCTCGGCGACCCGGACCGTCGGGAACGCGCGGCCGGCGCGCGCCTTCCCCCAGGTCACGACGCCGCGCACCGCGATCTGGCGCTTCGGCACCGCCCGCGTGGACACCTTCGCCCGGAAAGCCCCCTTGACCTTCTGTCCCGGCTTCACCTTGCCGAGTTCACAGACGACCTTGCGCCCCTCGGCCCCGCATCCCTTCCCGGACACGAACTCCAGCGACGCGGGCAGCGTCGTCCGGAACACCGCCCGGGCCGCCTTCTTCCCGCCCTTCGGCGTGATCGTGAACGACCACGTGTACGTGCCGCCGGGCGCGACCTCCCGCGCGGGCGCGTCCGTCCGGAGCGCCACGTCGCGCTTCTTCTCCGGCTTCTTCTCCGACTTCTTCTCCGGTTTCGGCGCCGCCTGTGCCGGCATCGGCGCGACCGCCGCCAGCGACACGGCCGCCAGCACCGCCACCGGCCCTCTGACCTTCCGCAAGATATCCCCCTGACCTGCGAACCTGCATGATCAGCTCCGTTGTAAGCGATCACCGCTCCGGCACCTAGCGTCAGGTCGGCGTGTCGTCACCGTCAGCGATATGGCCAGGTGACACCCCTTACCAGGGACGAACCTCCGGATTACGCTGCGACGAAACGGACGGACCCTGTTGAATCGACCTGTTGAATCCTTTGAATCCACCGTTGACCGAGTGCTCACGCACCCCTGGAGGGGCCACATGGCCGTCTTCGGCGTCGACTACGCCTGGGGACGCCCCGGCGTCGCCGCGCTCAAGAGCGCCGGGGCGAAGTTCGCCTGCCGCTACGTGTCGCACGACAGGACCGGCAAGAACCTGACCCGGGCCGAGGCGGAGACGCTGTCCGCGGCCGGGATCCGGCTCGTGGTCGTCTGGGAGACCAGCGCCGCCCGGGCACTGGACGGCCGCGCCGCGGGAGCGGCCGACGCCCGCGACGCCGCCGCCCAGGCCGCCGCCTGCGGGATGCCCGGCGACCGCCCTATCTACTTCGCCGTCGACTTCGACGCCTCCGCCGACCAGCAGCGCGAGATCAACGCGTACTTCGACGGCGTCGCGTCCGTCCTCGGCCGCGACCGGACCGGGATGTACGGCGGGTACGGGCCGGTCGGCCGCGCCTTCGACGCCGGCAAGATCGCCTACGGGTGGCAGACGTACGCGTGGTCGGGCGGCCGGTGGGACGAGCGCGCGCAGTTGCAGCAGTACAGCAACGGGCACACACTCAACGGCGTGTCGATCGACTACAACCGCGCGGTCGCCGGGGACTACGGGCAGTGGCTCGTCGGGGAGTCGCCCGACGAACCCGGGTACGTGTCGGTCGGCGCGACCACCCCCCAGCCGCTCCCGCCCGCCGCGTGGACGACCGTGAGCTGGGACGTCGACTACGCCGACGCCGACCACCAGCACTGGGACCGCGGCGGCCCCAGCATCCTGCACGGTCCCGCCCGCTACGCGCTGACCGCGGCCGTGACGATCACCGGCGTCGCCCCCGGCACCCTCCTGCGGGCCCGCGCGATCGAGGTGCACGAGGACGACACCGCCCGGTTCGACGCGGGCCCCGTCCACGAGCTCACCGCGTCCCGCGACGACGTCCGCGTCCTGTACGCGCTGCCCGCCGACACCGTCGGCGACGGCCGCCGCGTCCGGTTCCAGGTCGTCCAGTACGGCACCGCCGAGGCCGCCCTCACCGGCGGAAGCGCCAAGCTGCTGTTCTGGCGGTGACGCCGGGCCTCACCCCGGCGTTCCCTCCGCGCGGCTCATGTCCCTGATCAGCGACGTCGACTCGCCCGCCAGGAGGGCGGCGATGCCGCGGTCGGCCACGGGCAGGCGGGCGAGCCGCAGCGCGACCCGGCGCGTCCGCAACTGGAGCGGCGTCGCGGGCAGGAACCAGCGGGCGGCGGACCGCCCGGTCCGCTGCTTCTCCTCCACGACCGGCCGCCACAGCTCCTCGTAGCGGGCCAGGGCGCGGTCGGCCGGCCCTTCCCCCGCGAGCAGGCCGCCGAGCAGGTAGGCGCCGGCGATGCCGAGCGACGCGCCCTGGCCCGCGAGGAGCGAGACCGCGTGGCAGGCGTCCCCGGCCAGCACGACCCGCCCCCGGCTCCAGCGGGGCACGACGGTCTGCGCGACCTGGTCGTAGTAGACGTCCGCCGCCGGGGGCATCCGGTCGAGCGCCGTGGGCGCCGCCCACCCGAGATCGCCGTACGCGGCGCGGACGGCCGCGACGACGTCGTCGGGGACCTGGGGATCGGGGGTGCGGTGGACCCCGAAGGCGGCGACGCGGTGGCGGCTCCCGCCCGCCGGGCGCAACGCGTAGAAGCCCATCAGCCTGCGGACCGTGTCGGTGAGGTACGCCCGCCCCTCGACCCGCGCGTGCACGTCCGGCGCCTCGAACGTGAACGCCGCGGTGTGGAAGCCGAGGTGCCGGACGAACCGCGGCTCGTCCCCGAAGACCAGCCGGCGGACGGTCGAGTGGACGCCGTCGGCGCCGACGAGCAGGTCGGCGTCCACGTCCGTGCCGTCCTCCAGCGTCACGCGGACCCCGTCGTCCCGGGCGTCCACCGCCGCCGGGCCGGTGCCGAACCGCAGCTCGACGTCGCCGGGCAGCGCCTCCCGCAGCACCCGTTCGAGGTCGGGGCGCATGAGGTTCAGCAGCGGGCCCGAGGCGAACTGGGCGGGCTCGACCGAAGCGCGGCGCCTTCCCCGCTCGTCCACGTAGACCGCTTCGGAGACCGGGTACGCGACGCGCTCGACGGCGGGCCGCAGCCCCATGGCGTCGACGGCGTCGTATCCGGGGCCGAAGAAGTCGATCATGTAGCCCTGGGTGCGCGGCCCGCGGGCGCGTTCCAGCAGGAGCACCTCGCCGCCGAGCGCCGCGATCCGGCCGGCGAGGGCCAGCCCGGTGAGCCCGGCTCCGCAGACGACGACCCTCATCGCGCCTCCCCGTTCCCGGCGAGCCGGCGCAGGACGGACGCGACGGCGGCGCGGTCGGCCGCGTCGCCGCCCGCGCCGATCCCGCGGTGCAGCAGGAGGCCGTCGACCGCGGCGGTCAGGACGGACGCGGTGGCCTCCGGCGCGGGAACGCCCCGCTCGCCGAGGAGCCGGGCGAGCCCCCGCCGGTACTCCGCGAAGACCTCGCGGATCAGGTCGCGCAGTTCCGGGTCCCGGGTGGCGGCGAGGCACGCCTCGATCGCCAGCAGCGAGACGGGGTCGTCGCCGGTGTACCGGTCGACCGAGCCGAGCACCGCGTCGAACACGTCGTCGGCGGTGCGGGCCCCGTCCAGCGCGCTCCACGCGCCGTCCAGCACCTCCCGGAGGCACCCCGCCGCGGCCTCGTTCAGCAGCGCCGTGAGCGACGGGTAGTGGTAGTGGACCGCGCTCGGCGTCACGCCCGCGCGGTCGGCCAGGACCCGCGTGCTCACCGCCGACCACCCCAGCTCGGGGATCAGCTCGATCGCGGCGCCGAGCAACCGGCGCCGCACCTCCTGCCCGCGTGCAGCAGCCGGAGACGTCACTCCGCACCTCGTTTCTAGGGCGATCGCCCTGTACGACTGCCCTAAACGTAGGGCGGCGAGCACCGCCGGCGCAACCGCGCAGGTCGTCCGCATGCGAGCCGCCGCCCCGGCACCGGGCCGGGGCGGGATTCAGGGCGGGCTCAGAAGTTGTCGTTGGTGTACGGCGCGAACGGGACCGCCAGGGCGGCGTCGAGGCGCGCCGCCGCGCCGGGCGTGCGCTCGGCCACCGCCCCGACGCGTACCAGCGTCCGGACCGGGGTACCGCCCAGGTACACGGCGCCCAGGTCCGCGACGTCCAGCACCAGATCGGGCGCCTCGTCCGTGCGTTCGCAGCCGGGCTCCGCACCGGTGGCGAGCCGCCAGCGGCCCCGGTTGCCGGGGACCCGCGCGTCCGCGACGTCCAGGACGAACGCGTCGTCCACCGCCCACGAGCGGGCGCGGAGCGCCGCCGGGACGTCGAGCAGCCGCAGCCACAGCGCCGCCGCGTCCCCCGTCACCCTGACCTGGTCGGGGTCGGCGGCCATGTGCAGGACGAGGTCGTCCACGGGCCGTTCCGGCGCGACGATCTCGCGCGTCAGGTCGATGGACGCGAGGTACTCCCACAGAGCCGCCTCGGCCTGCGGCGTCCCGGCCGCCATGTCGTACAGCCGGACGGTGCGCTCGTGCGTCCGGTAGACGGCGTACCCCTCCGGGTGCACGACGATCCGCGGCTCGGTGTAGCGGGGGTTACCGTGGTCCACGGGCGCCACGGTCCGCTCCAGCCACCACTCCTCGTCGCGGGCCAGCCCGCCCGGCCGCCTCGCCAGCTCCCGCGCGTACAGCGGCCCGAGGACGCCCGGGGCCTCCGCGCGGCCGATCAGCCGCAGCGGGCGGTCGTCCGGGGCGGTGCGGAGCCGGAACGGCCGGGACGTGTCGATCTCGTACCCGATCCTGCGGTTCGCGACGCCGTAGCCGTACCGTCCGTAGATCGGCCCCTCCGACGCCCACAGCGCCGCCACGGGCCGCCCGGCCGCCGCCGCGTCCGCGTGCACGCGGTCGATCATCGAGCTGAGGATCCCGCGCCGCCGGTGCGTGGGCAGCACCCCGACGAACGTGACGGCCGCGCAGTCCAGCAGCGCGCCGCCCGGCACCGACAACCGCTGCGGCACGACGCCCACCTGCCCGGCGAGGACGTCCGCGCCCGAGCCGCCGGCGTCATAGGCCCCGATGCGCTCCATCCGCGCCGCCCACCGGCGCATCCGGTCGCGGTCGACGGCCCGGAAGTGGAACACCGTCGCGGCGAGGTCGATCACCCGGTCCACGTCGTCCGCCGGGACCTCCCTGAGTTCGATCATGGGTCCCACGCTATGCGCCGCCGCAACCGGGTTTCCGCGCGGGCCGGGCGGGGCGGTCAGCCGCGGACGAGAGTGGCCAGCAGCTCCACGTGGCGGGTCATCGGGAAGGCGTCGAAGGCGCGGAGGGTGTCGAGGGTCCAGCCGCGCTCGCCGAAGTAGGCGAGGTCGCGGGCCAGGGTCGCGGGATCGCACGACACGTAGGCGATCTTGCGGCCGGCGAGGCGGGTGACGTGCTCGACGACGTCGCGGCCCGCGCCGGTGCGGGGCGGGTCGAGGACGACCAGGTCGGCGCGGCGCACGCGGGCCCCGCCCTGGTGGCCGGTGCCGCCGCGCTTGTTCTGCGTGCGGGACGAGGCGTCGGCGCGGCCGAACTCGAGTTCGGCGACGATGTCCTCCACGGGGCCGCGCTCGATCGACACGTTCGGCAGGTCGCGCAGGTTGAACCGGGCGTCGCGGACGGCCTGCCCGTCGGACTCGACGCCGACGACGAGGCCGTCCCGGCCGATCCGGTCGGCGAGGACGCCCGCGAACAGGCCGACGCCGCAGTACAGGTCGAGGGCGATGTCGCCGGGCTTGGGCTCGAGGGCCTCCACGACGGCGTCGGCGAGCAGCTGCGCGGCGCCCGGGTGCACCTGCCAGAAGCCGCTGCCGCTGACCTGGAACAGGCGGCCCGACACGGACTCGCGGACGTACGGGAGGGTCGCGCCGGGCTCGGGCTTGCCGCGGACGAGCCGGACGGGCACGTCGAGGCGCGGCACCCGGATCTTGCGGCGGTCGCGGCCCCGCAGGACGACGAGGCGGTCGCCGGTGGTCGCCGACACGATGCCCTCGACGCCGGACGCGCCGGGCCAGCGCTTGTGCTCGATGCCCATGAGCTCGACGCCGGGGTGCGCGATCAGGCATTCGTCGATCGGCTCGATGTCGTGCGAGCGGTGCTTGCGCAGCCCGACGGTGCCGCCGGACACCGCGAACTGCACGCGGGTGCGCCAGCCGAGGCCCGGCGGCGGGACCATGCCGGTGTCGCCGTCCACCGGGTACGGGACCTCTTCCACGACGACCGTGCGGGTGATCCCCGCGAGGCGGCGGAGCTGCTCCTCGACGACGGACGCCTTCAGCGCGCGCTGGGCGGGGAGGGAGGCGTGCTGCCAGTCGCAGCCGCCGCAGCGGCCGGGGCCCGCGAACGGGCACGGCGGCTCGACCCGGTCCGGGGACGCCTCGATGATGTCGACGGCGTCGGCGCGCAGGTAGTTCTTGGCGCGTTCGGTGACGCGGGCCCGCACCCGCTCGCCCGGCAGCGCGTGCCGGACGAACACCACGCGGCCCTCGTGCCGGGCGACGCAGAATCCGCCGTTGGCGACGTCGCCGACCTGCAGTTCGAGGACGTCGGGGACCTCGGGCTCCGTTTCACTCACGGTCGGACACACTACCGTCGCCGGGGGGTGCTCCGGTCCGCGGCGAGGGGCGCGGCGGGCGCCGCGACGAGCCCGGCCCGGGCGGTTCGACGCGGCCCTTGAGCCGGTCGGACGAGCGCAGCTGCCAGGGGACGCTCGTCACCATCACGCCCTGCTGGAACAGCAGCCGGCCCTTGAGCCGCAGCGCGCTCTGGTTGTGCAGGAGGTGCTCCCACCAGTGGCCGACGACGTACTCGGGGATGAAGACGGTGACGACGTCGCGGGGGCTCTTGCGGCGGACGCCCTTCACGTACGACAGCACGGGCCGGGTGATCTCCCGGTACGGCGAGTCGAGGATCTTCAGGGTGACGGGGATGTCGAGGGCGTCCCATTCGGCCTGCAGGCGGCGCGACTCCGCGGCGTCCACCGCGACGGTGACGGCCTCGAGCGTGGACGGGCGCGTCGCGCGGGCGTACGCGAGGGCCCGCAGGGTCGGCTTGTGGATCGTGGACACGAGCACGATCGCGTGGTTGCGGGCGGGCAGCGCGACGTCCTCGCCGGACGGCACGAGCTCCTCGGCGACCCGGTCGTAGTGCTTGCGGATCGCCTTCATCAGCAGGAACAGCAGCGGCATCGCGATGCACACGATGTAGGCGCCGAGCATGAACTTCGTGGACAGCACGACGATCAGCACGATGCCGGTGAGGGTGGCCCCGAACGCGTTGATGGCGCGGGACGTCTTCATGTGGCGGCGCCGCAGCGGGTCCTTCTCGGCGGCGAGGAGCCGGTTCCAGTGCTTGACCATGCCGATCTGGCTGACCGTGAACGACACGAACACGCCGACGGTGTAGAGCGGGATCAGCTTGCTGACGGACGCGTCGTAGGCGTAGATCAGCAGCCCGGCCATGGTCGCGAGGATGATGATGCCGTTGCTGTAGGCGAGCCTGTCGCCGCGGGTGTGGAGCTGGCGCGGCAGGTACCGGTTCTGCGCGAGCACCGACCCGAGGACGGGGAAGCCGTTGAACGCGGTGTTGGCCGCGAGGAACAGGATCAGCGCGGTCATCGTGGTGACCAGCACGAACCCGGGCGCGAAGTTGCTGAAGACGGTGTCGGCGACCTGCGCGATGACGGGGTCGGGGTGCTCGATCGTCTCGCCGGTGGACGGGTCGACCATGCGGACGTCCTGGTCGCCCTCGGCGTACTTGGCGTCGGTGACGAACGCGAACGCCGTCACGCCGCCGAACATCGTCATCGCCACCATGCCGAGCATGAACAGGGTCTTGGCGGCGTTGTCGCCCTTCGGCTTGCGGAACGCGGGGACGCCGTTGCTGATCGCCTCGACTCCGGTGAGGGCGGCGCAGCCGGAGGAGAACGCGCGCAGCAGCAGGAACACGAGGGCGAACCCGGCGACGCCCGTCTCGGAGCCGACGAGTTCGTAGTCGGCGGACTCGGCGCGCAGCTCGGTGCCGGTGATGAGCCGCATGGAGCCCCACAGCAGCATCCCGAACACGGCGAACATGAACAGGTAGGTCGGGATGGCGAAGGCCACGCCCGCCTCCCGCAGGCCGCGCAGGTTCCCGATCGTCAGCAGGGCGACGATGCCGATCGCGACGGCGACCTCGTGCGGGCGGATGAACTCCAGCAGCGCCCCGAGGTTCTCCACGCCGGACGACACCGACACCGCGACCGTCAGGACGTAGTCGACCAGCAGCGCGCTGGCGACGACGACGCCCCAGTTTCCGCCGAGGTTGGTGGTGGCGACCTCGAAGTCGCCGCCGCCGCTCTGGTAGGCGCGGACGTTCTGCCGGTAGGAGGCCACGACCGTGAGCAGGATGACGATGACGCCCGCCGCGACCCACGGCGTGTAGCCGTACATGACCAGGCCGCCCGCCCCGAGGGCGAGCAGGATCTCCTGGGGGGCGTACGCCACCGACGACAGCGCGTCGCTGGCGAAGACGGGGAGCGCGATGCGCTTGGGGAGCAGCTGCTCGTGCTGCTGCCTGCTCTGCAGGGCGCGGCCCAGCAGTAACCGCTTCGCGAGGTCAGGAGCCTTCGACACGCAACGAGACTCTAGCCGTTGCGGGTGACCTTGTTCCGGCGCCCCCCGCCGGGCCGTGGAACCGGAAGCTCACACGCCGTGACCTGCCGGAAGGCCTGCCCGGGTAGTACTCCACCGGGCGGATGTGTAGGTTTGCCGTCCGGCAGGGATCATTCAGTGGAGAAGCGATCCTCGAGGTGCGGCGCGGCGTCGGCGGCGCAGCGGCGAATGCCGTCCACCGCGCGGGGGTGCAGGGGGCGCGTCCCCCGGTGAACAGAAGGAACGGCCGTGCATATCGTGATCATGGGATGCGGGCGGGTCGGCTCGACGCTCGCCCACATCCTGGAGGAGAGGGGCCACTCGGTGGCCATCATCGACCAGAACCCGGAGGCGTTCCGCCGGCTGCGCAGCGGGTTCCGGGGCCGCCGGATCACCGGGTTCGGGTTCGACCGCGATGTGATCGCCGAGGCCGGCATCGAGCGCGCGTCGGCGTTCGTGGCCGTCAGCAGCGGCGACAACTCCAACATCATCTCCGCCCGGGTGGCGCGCGAGACGTTCGGCGTCGACAACGTCGTGGCCCGCATCTACGACCCGCGCCGCGCCGAGGTCTACCAGCGGCTCGGCATCCCCACCGTCGCGACCGTCCGGTGGACCGCCGACCAGATCCTGCGCCGCCTGCTGCCCGAGGGCGCCGAACCGCTGTGGCGCGACCCGACCGGCGCGGTCGTCCTCGCCGAGCTGGAGGCCGGGGAGCTGTGGGTCGGCGAGAAGGTCGCGGCGCTGGAGGAGCACGCCCGCACCCGCGTGGCGTTCCTGTCGCGGATGGGCGAGGCGCTCGTGCCCGCGGGGGACACGGTCGTCCAGGACGGCGACATCGTGCACATCATGGCGGCCGCGGACGACCTGGAGCGGATCAACGCCGCGGTGGCGGCGCGGAACGGGGAGGACGCCTGATGCGGGTCGCGATCGCGGGGGCGGGCGCGGTGGGCCGCTCCATCGCGCAGGAGCTGCTGGAGAACGGGCACGAGGTGCTCCTGATCGACAAGAGCCCCAAGGCCATCAAGGTGGAGATGGTGCCGCGCGCGGAGTGGCTGCTGGCGGACGCGTGCGAGATCTCCGCGCTGGACGACGCGGCCCTGGAACGCTGCCAGGTGGTGGTGGCGTCGTCCGGTGACGACAAGGTCAACCTGGTGGTGTCGCTGCTCGCGAAGACCGAGTACGGGGTGCCGCGGGTGGTGGCCCGCATCAACCACCCCAACAATGAGTGGCTGTTCAACGAGTCGTGGGGCGTGGACGTGGCCGTCTCCACGCCGCGGCTGCTGTCGGCGCTCGTCGAGGAGGCCGTGAGCGTCGGCGATCTGGTGCGGCTGATGACGTTCCGGCAGGGCGAGGCGAACCTGGTGGAGCTGACGCTGCCGGAGGACGCGCCGCTCGGCGGCCAGCGGGTCGGTTCGGTGGACTGGCCGCGCGACACCGCGCTCGTCGCGATCCTGCGCGAGGGCCGGGTGCTGGTGCCGTCCGCCGACGACACCCTCGAACCGGGCGACGAGCTGATGTTCGTCGCCAGCCAGGACGTCGAGGACGACCTCGCCGAACTGCTCGGCGGCCGCTGACGCTACGCCCGGGGGCGCTCGATCGGCGTGCGCCCCCGGGCGAGCAGCCACACCATCGCGGCCAGCGCGGCGACCTGCAGCGGCCAGCCCATCCCGATCTTCGCGGCGCCGAGCAGGCCGCTCTGGTCGCCCGCCGCGATGTAGATCGGGTACTGGACGGCGACGCGCAGCACGCACGGCAGCACGAGCAGCCACGTCAGCCGGGAGCACAGCTTCACGATGCCGGGATCGGACCGCCAGGCGGTCGGGTCGCCGGTGACCGAGCCGATGATGAACCCGACCGCGGGCCACCGGACGAGGATCGAGAACGTCAGGCCCACCGCGTAGGCGGCGTTCAGCATGATGCCGGGCAGGAACGCGTCCTCGGCGTCGCCCGACCGCAGCGCGAAGAACGCCGCGATGGCGATGCCGAGGAGGCTGTTGAGGACGAACTGCGGGTTGGACCGCTGCACGACGCGGACCAGCAGCAGCACCACGGCCGCGCCGATCCCCGCGAACACCGCCGTCCTGACCTCGTCCAGCAGCACGTACGTCAGCGTGAACGCGGTGACCGGGGCGGCGGCCTCCAGCATGCCGCGCACTCCCCCGAGCGCCTTGCTGAGCTGCGCCCGGACGGCCGCCTCGACGGTGTCGTGGGCGTCGCGCCGGACGCGGGCGTCGCGCGGCCTCGCCTCCTGCTCGGCGGCTCCGGCGGTCTCGGGTGTCTCGGCGGCGCCGTCCCGGCCCGCTCGCACTTCGCTCACGTGTCTCCCGGCCGCGGCGGCCTCACGAACCGCCGCGCAGTTCGTAACGCGGATTGAACATCGTCTTGCGCCCGTCCTGCAGGCTGACCAGCCCCTCGGCGCGGAGCCGGCGGCCGGGGTCGATCCCGGCGATCTTGCGGCGGCCGAGCCAGACCAGCGTGATCACGTCGGTCCCGTCGTACAGTTCGGCCTCCAGGGCGGGGGCGCCGCCGCGCGGACGCAGCGTCACGGTACGTAGGGTACCCGCCACGCAGTGCCGCTTGCGCGAGCCGCAGTCGGTGATCGGCGTCGCGCCCTCGTCGCCGCGTTCCTTGCGCAGCTCCTCGGCCTCGAGTTCCGCCTTGCCCGCCGCCATCCGGCGCAGGAAGCGCTTGAGCCCGCCCCCGCCGCGCTCGTGCGCGACATCCGGCGTGCGGGCCGAAACCTCGTCCATACCACGAAGCGTATGGCATCCCCGGGCGAATCGGACCCCCGGACGGCGGCCGCAAACATGGAATGAAGCATTCCGTTCTGCTAAGCTGGGGAACAGAGCATTCCGCTCCGAACGGAAGGATCCGCCGTGACCGCGACGATCGACGTCCCGCCCCCCACCGCGACCGCGCAGCCGTACCGCTCCCGGCGCTGGCTCGGCCTGTCGGCGATCCTGGCCGCCACCCTCCTCAACCTCCTCGACGCCACCGTGGTGAACGTGGCCGCCCCGGCGATCCGCGCCGACCTCGGCGGCTCGCTCGCCGCGCTGCAGTGGATGGCCGCCGGCTACACCCTCGCCATGGCCGTCGCGCTGCTGACCGGCGGACGCCTCGGCGACATGTTCGGCCGCCGCACCGTCCTGCTCCTCGGGACGGCCGGGTTCCTCGCGACGTCCGCGGCCTGCGCCCTCGCGTGGTCGCCCGGCGCCCTCATCGCCGCCCGCGTCGCGCAGGGGCTGTGCGCGGCCGTGATGGTCCCGCAGTCCTTCGGGCTGATCCGCGACCTGTTCGGCCCGGCGGAGACCGGGAAGGCGTTCGCCGTGTTCGGGCCGGTGATCGGCCTGTCCACGATCCTCGGCCCGGTCGCCGCCGGGCTCCTCGTGGACGCCGACCTCCTCGGCACCGGCTGGCGCGCGATCTTCCTGCTGAACCTGCCGATCGGCCTGTACGCCCTCGTCGTCGGCGCCCGCGTGCTGCCCGCCCCCGCGCGCACCGGCCGGTCCGGCGGCCTCGACCTCGCCGGGACGCTGCTCGGCGGCGCCGCGATGAGCCTGCTGGTGTACCCGCTCGTCCAGGGCCGCGAACTCGGCTGGCCCGCGTGGACCCTCGCGATGCTCGCCGGTTCCGTGCCCGCCCTGGCGCTGTTCGTCCTGCACCAGCTCCGCCGCGGCCGGTCCGGACGGACGCCGCTGCTGCGCCTCTCGGTGTTCGCGAACCGCTCCTACACGTCCGGCGTCCTGTTCGTCATCGTCTTCTTCGGCACGATCACCGGGTTCTCCCTCGCCACCGGCCTGTTCCTCCAGCTCGGCCTGGGCCGCACCCCGCTCGAGGCGAGCCTGGCCATGGCCCCGTGGGCGGTCGGCGCGTTCCTCGGCTCCATCGTCGGCGGCACGACGATGAACACCCTCGGTCGCCGCGTCCTGCACCTCGGCCTCGTGCTGATGACCGCCGCGCTCGCCGTCCTGTGCGCGGTGTTCGAGACCGCCGGCGCCGGCCTGGACGACCGCCACCTGATCGCGCCGTTCCTGCTGTTCGGCCTCGGCATGGGCATGATCTTCGTGCCGCTGTTCGACATCATCGTCGCGGGCATCGCCGACCACGAGGTCGGCTCGGCCTCCGCGGCCCTGGAGTCGCTCCAGCAGCTCGGCGCCTCGCTCGGCGTCGCCGTCCTCGGGACGGTCTTCTTCGGGACGTTCGGCGCGGACGCCGCCGACGCGCTGCCCGCCGCCGCGCGGGTCGCGTGGCTGACGCTCGTCCTCACCGTCGCCGCGTTCGCCGTCGCGTTCCTCCTCCCCCGCCGCGCCCGGGCCTGACGCGCCGAGCCCGACGCGCCCGGCCCGGCGCGTCCGTCCAGGCCCTCGCGGGGAACGCCCCCCGCGAGGGCCTTGCACCACGTCCGGCGGCGCGCTCAGCGAACGCGGTTGCGCAGCTCGCGGTGGCCGGTGAACGTGCCCAGCAGCGTCAGCACCACCGCGACGCCGACGCCGGCCCCGACGACGATCGCGGCCGCCGCCTCGCCCGGGACGGCCGCCGCGACCCCGCCGGTCAGGACCATCACGGCACCGCCGGCGATCATCCACGGCTGCGCGGCGCGGTGCACGATCGCCCACGACTCGTCGTCGGCCATGCTGCGCCTCGTGCGGATCCCCGCGAAGGCGTTCCGGCCGATGCGGCCCGTGGCGGTCAGCCTCCCGACCACCGCGACCAGCACTCCGGCGGCCGCGATCATGACGCCGGCGAAGATGGGCATCCGTCCTCCTCTGCTTCGCGGATCCGGTCGATAAGACCGGTGTACACATGGCGGCGGTCGGGCCGGGCGCGGCCCTCGGCGTGCCGCAGCGCGGGGACCGCCGTCTCCCCCAGCCGGACGAGCGCCTCCCGCGCGTCCCGCGCGACGACGGGCCGGGCGTGCCCGAGCAGGGCGACCAGCCCGGGGACCGCGGGTGCCCACTCGGCGTGGGCGAGCGTCCGGATCGCCGTCAGGACCACGTCGGAGTCGCGATCGTCCAGCAGCCCCGCCGTCCGGTCCAGGTACTCGTCCCGGGGCAGGACCCGCCGGGACGCCCGGAGCGCCAGCAGCCTGATCTTGCGGTCCCGGTGCCCCAGCAGCTCGGCGAGCAGCTCCGCCAGCTCCGGGTCGGGCGTCCGGGCGCCTTCCACGAGCCGGTCGAGCGCGCGCCGGACGTCCCGGGCCGCGCCGCCGCGGGCCCGCGCGAGCAGTTCGGCGCGCGCCGGTTCGGGCGGCGGGTCCCGGCGCTCGCGCAGCTCGGCGAGCGTCTCGGCGTCGCACCGGCCTTCGTCGTCACGGCCCTGGCATCCGCGCAGGCGGACGCCTCCCGCCTCAGCATCGGGACGG
>NZ_JBHTJA010000059.1:0-43128 GCF_042675525.1 Actinomadura sediminis | reverse complement strand
GCGCGGTCGCGCACGTGGAGACCGCGGCGGACTCGGCCAAGATCCGCCTGCGCCGCATGTGGGGCAGCCAGGCCGCCGGATTCGCCACCACCCTGCCATGCGGCATCTGCCCTCCCACCCTCGCCCGCCGCCTCATCCACTGAACCTGGAGCACCAGTTCCCGATGACTCACCACGTCGAACAGCACGCGATGGCCGAGCCACTCGCCCCCGCCTGGGGCTGGCGCGGGCATGGCGCCGGACGCGCCGCGCACATCCAGGCGGCACCGGAGTACCAAGCCACCACCAGCCAAGCCTGCGGCCTCTACCCCTTCACCGCCGGCTCCGGCACGCCGACCGCCGGCACCCCCGTCGGACGCCACCAACTCTGGGGCGAAGTCGTCTGCCTCGACCCCCTCGCGTGGCTACGCGAAGGGCTCGTCACCAACCCCGGCATGTTCGTCCTCGGCCAACCCGGTACCGGCAAGTCCACGCTGGTGAAACGGCTCGTCACCGGCGCCGTCGCCACCGGAACCACACCGATCGTCCTGGGCGACACCAAGCCCGACTACACGCGCCTCGTCGAATACCTCGGCGGCCAGGTCATCCGAGTCGGACGCGGCGCCGACCGCATCAACCCCCTCGACGCCGGACCGCTGGACGAAGCCCGGCGACGCCTCACCGGCGCCGACGCCGAAACGCTCCGATGGGAAGTGCGATCCCGGCGGCTGTCGCTGCTGCTAGCGCTGGCGACGCTCGTGCGCGAAGCACGCATCACCAACGCCGAGGAAGTCGTGCTCGGGCAGGCCATCGACCTGCTCGACGACCGCCTCGACCACGAACCCACCATCGTCGACGTCCTGCGCATCGTCGAAGAAGGCCCCGCGGAGCTGCGGGCCGCAGCCCGCACCGACACCGACACGTCCTACCGCGCCCAGACTCGCGACCTGGTGTTCACCCTCGATCTACTCATCACCGGCTCCCTCGCCGGAGTGTTTGACTCACCCACCACCCGCCCCCTGAATCTGGATGCGCCCGCCATCAGCGTCGACATCTCCCGCGTCGGAGCCGCAGGCGACAAACTCCTCACCGCCGCGATGCTGTGCACCTGGGCGTACGCGTTCGGCATGGTCGACGCCGCCACCGCCCTGGCCGAACTCGGCGCCGCCCCACGCCGCTCCTACCTCGGCGTCATGGACGAACTCTGGCGCGCCCTACGCGGCGCACCCGGCCTCGTCGAACACGCCGACGCCCTCACCCGCCTCAACCGAGCCAAGGGCATGGCCTCCATCATGATCACGCACTCACTCGCCGACCTCGACGCCCTCGCCACCGAAGAAGACCGCGCGAAGGTCAAAGGATTCGCCGACCGTTCCGCCATCATCGTCCTGGCCGGACTCCCACCCCGCGAGCTGGCCCGCGTCCACGAGATCACCCCGCTCACCGGCCCCGAACAGCATCTCGTCAGCTCCTGGTCGGCGCCCGATTCGTGGCAGCCGGGAGCCCGTCACCCGGGACGCGGCAAGTACCTCATCAAGACCGGCGAGCGGCTCGGCATCCCCGTCGAACTGTCCCTCGTCGGCGCCGAAACCGACCTCTACGACACCGACCAGGCCATCCGAGGAACCGCATGAGCCGCGCAGTATCAAGCGTCCAGGGGGTCCAGCCGTTCCACGTAGCCACAGACCTCGGCCATCCGGCGCCCGTATTCATGCGGATCGAACTTGCCGAAGGCGGACCGGCTCCAAAGCCCGTCGGCTTTGAGGAAACGGCCGCTGTGGTCGGTCCCGAGCCGGTCATCGACATGAAGCAGCGCGCCGATCGCCCAATGCTGGTCGTAGTGGCAATCGGTTCTGGGCAGGTAATGGTCCAGGTAGGCGGTCAGGACGTCGGCGTCCTTGGGTTCTGCGAAACGGGCGAGGGCGAAGCAATAGCCCTGGCCCGCGTACGTGAGCTCGCTGTCCATCAGCAGCCGAGCCAGCGATTCTCGGAACTGGACACGCCGGCTGATGCCGATGAGCCATGCGGCTGTGAGCCGTTCACGCCAGCCGGCAAGCTCGCCCGAATGCAGCAGGAACTCGAGCTCGTCATTGGTTATCTGCCGTGCGTCGCGCCTCAGATCCTGCAGGAAACGACTGCGCTCGTGGTCGGAGAGTCCGGTGAAGTTGCCGTGAAGGAGGTCCAGGTAGCGGCCTACTCCCGGCCTCGGGTTCGCGATGACGTAATGGCGAACAAGTTCTCTGGGATAATCCGGCAGACTGCTGGTCACAGCGGCATTCTCCTCTCCAGTCACTGCCACGCACAACGCTCGCGATCTTCGCGCTCGGTCGCTTCCTTGGTAGGCGCCGCGTGAGCCGGGCGCTCGGGCCACGGGCGTCCATGTTCCATTCCAGTGCGGCCGGTGGATGGCTCGTGCTGGTCGCCTGCTGGGCGCCGATCGTCGGGCTGTGGATCGCGTGGGCTGCGGCCAAGGTCGCCGCGCTGCTCGCCGGTGGACGGGTCATACCGTTCGGTGCCGACTTCGCGTTCGCCATCGCCGAGGGCGACACCGAGATCGCGTGGCCCGGCACGCCGACGCCGCTGGTCCTGCTCGTCCTCGCGCTGTTCGTCACCGCCATCGCGACCGGGATCTGGGTCGGGTGGGGACGTATCTCCGCGCGTTATCCACACCCTGGGGACGCGGTGGCGGCGCTCGCCGACAACCCCGGCCTCGCCGCGCTGCAACCGGACGCGACGGCGAACAAGGCCGTCAGCCTGCGCCGCTCTCTGCGCGACACTGCCCCGGGCGACGTCGCACCCGAAGACGTCGGCCTAGTTCTCGGGGACGTCCTTCTGCCCGGTGACCGTAGCGGCCCGACGTTGTTCACGTCGTGGGAGGACACCGTCGTGGCTTTCATGGCGCCGCGATCGGGCAAGACGACCACGCAGTCGATCCCGCACGTGCTGTCGGCGCCCGGTGCGGTCATCGCCACCAGCAACAAGGCCGACCTGTGGTCGGCGATCGCCGCCGTCCGCGCCGAACGCACCGGCGGGCGCAGCTGGCTGTTCGACCCGCAGCACATCACCTACCAGCCGCAGACCTGGTGGTGGAACCCCCTCAACGGCCTGACCACCGTCGAGGACGCCCACCGGCTCGCCGGGCACTTCGTCCTCACCGTCGACGACGGCCAGAAGAAAGACCTGTGGGGACCCGCCGCCCAAGACCTCCTCTGCGCGCTGTTCCTCGCCGCCGCCACCTCCGGACGATCCCTGCACCACGTCGCGCAATGGCTCGACGAACCCGCCGTCCCCACCCCCATCGAGCTGCTGCAGAAAGCCGGGTTCCAGCTCATGGCGTCCTCGCTCAAAGGAACCCAGAACGGCGCCGTCGAGACCCGCGACGGGATCTACCAGACCGCCCGCACCGCCGCCAAAGCTCCTCATCGCCCCTACGAGGGTTCGCAACTATCGCGTCCGCTGACGATCGGGTCCCGGATCCGCGCGTCCTCATCGCCCCTACGAGGGTTCGCAACAGCCCGCCGGGTGACAGCGGGTCGGGGTAGCCATCCAGTCCTCATCGCCCCTACGAGGGTTCGCAACGCGTTCCGGGGTTCTGAGGCTCCGGGATAAAGGAAGTCCTCATCGCCCCTACGAGGGTTCGCAACACTTGTCCGGCCGGATCGGGCCCGGGTGGGCGCGTCCTCATCGCCCCTACGAGGGTTCGCAACTTGCGGTGCCGGTGGCCGCAGCCGCGCAGGCAGTCGTCCTCATCGCCCCTACGAGGGTTCGCAACGCGTTCCGGGGTTCTGAGGCTCCGGGATAAAGGAAGTCCTCATCGCCCCTACGAGGGTTCGCAACACTTGTCCGGCCGGATCGGGCCCGGGTGGGCGCGTCCTCATCGCCCCTACGAGGGTTCGCAACTTGCGGTGCCGGTGGCCGCAGCCGCGCAGGCAGTCGTCCTCATCGCCCCTACGAGGGTTCGCAACGTGAACGGGGGGCGTTCGCTGTCGTGGGGATCGGGTCCTCATCGCCCCTACGAGGTTCGCAACGTCATCACTGCGGCTGATGGGCTCCCGGACGCCGGGGTCCTCATCGGCCCTACGAGGATTCGCAACCTTACGGACCTCGAAAACGAGGGCCGATGGCCGAAGTCCTCATCGGCCCTACGAGGGTTCGCAACCCCGAGGGCGGGCAGGTCCCGGCCGGGGCCCGGCCGTCCTCATCGCCCCTACGAGGGTTCGCAACGCTTGCTCGACGATCAGGCCCATCTGGTGATCGCGTCCTCATCGGCCCTACGAGGGTTCGCAACTAGTTGACCTCCAGGGTGACTTCCCCGCCGTCCTTGAGTCCTCATCGCCCCTACAAGGGTTCGCAACACGGCCAGGGCGACGGCGTGGACGCTCAATCGGTCTCCGTCCTCATCGCCCCTACGAGCGTTCGCAACTAGAGGACCCGGTCCGCCGTGCCGTCGTACCCGGGTCCTCATCGCCTACGAGGGTTCGCAACATCGCGGCGTCCTCGGTTTTCGGTTTCCGGAAGCAGGTCGTCCTCATCCGCCCGTACGAGGGTTCGCAATGCCTTGATCACCGGTTCCACCGCGGGCTTGAACTCCAGCTGTCATCGTCCCTGAGGGGGTTCGCAACGTGACGTCGAAGCGCCGCTGGTAGGCCGTCGTCTTGTATCCTCGTCGCCCATACAAGAGATCACAACGCGTCGAGCGGGGACGGGTGCACGCGCCGTTTGTGCCTCAGCGGCCCTGTGATGTGCCGCGTTCATTTGGGATCCGGCTGGGCTCGAGACCTCGTTGAGAAGGCTTGTGGGGCCTGCGCCGCTGTTCAGCGCCGGGTCGCTGCACATGTCGCGAGGTGGTGTGGCGTGGGTCACAGTCTCGCGTGGTCACACGGAGACTGATTGACATCTGGTTGACATACGATCTTGAAGGCGCGATCGCTGCGCGTGCTGCAGGGCTCTGACCTGCGGAGACTGTGGAGCGGGTGACGGGAATCGAACCCGCGCTGTCAGCTTGGGAAGCTGAAGTTCTACCATTGAACTACACCCGCGTGGGACGGGGTCGCCGTCCGCGCTTGCGCCATCGTACCGGATCGGCGGGGGGCGTGTGGACCGGGTAGCGTTTCCGCGTGCTGCTCTCCGATCGCGATATCAGGTCCGAGCTCGAGTCCGGGCGGGTCAAGATCGACCCGTACGAGCCGAGCATGGTCCAGCCGTCCAGTGTGGACGTGCGGCTGGACCGGTACTTCCGGGTGTTCGAGAACCACAAGTACCCGCACATCGACCCCTCGATGGAGCAACCGGACCTGACGCGGCCGGTGGACGTGGAGGCGGACGAGGCGTTCGTGCTCCACCCGGGGGAGTTCGTGCTCGCGTCGACGTTCGAGGTGTTCGGGCTGCCGGACGATCTGGCGGCGCGGCTGGAGGGCAAGAGCTCGCTCGGACGGCTGGGGCTGCTGACGCACTCGACGGCGGGGTGGATCGACCCGGGGTTCAACGGTCATGTGACGTTGGAGCTGTCGAACGTGGCGACGTTGCCGATCAAGCTGTGGCCGGGCATGAAGATCGGGCAGATGTGCCTGTTCCGGACGAGCTCGCCGGCCGAGCACCCGTACGGGTCGCGCGAGTACGGGTCGCGCTACCAGGGGCAACGGGGGCCGACGCCGTCGCGGTCGTACCTGAACTTCCACCGGACAAAGGTGTGAACGTGTCTGATTTGTGACCTTAACGTGACGGAACTCACCAAAAGATGAAACATGTTCCCTCAGCAGGTAGTTTCGAGCGACGCAGAGTGTTGGCGTTCGCTTGACAGTCTCTTTACGTGAGTCTCGTCGAGTCCGGGCGCCTGGACGTGTAGGCGACCCGTTTCCGCGCCGTTTGGACGTGGGAACCCGGAAGGAGATCGTGTCCATACTCCGCGCGGAAGGCGTCACAAAGCTGTTCGGCCGTAAGACGACCGAGGCACAACGGAGGATCAAAAACGGCGCGGACCTTGAGGAGATCCGCAAGATCGGCGTCACGCCCGCCGTGGTGGACGCCACGTTCGAGGTGAAGCAGGGCGAGATCTTCGTGGTCATGGGGCTGTCGGGCTCCGGGAAGTCCACGTTGATCCGGATGCTGAACGGGCTCCTGCCGGCGACGGCGGGCAGCATCGAGATCGAAGGCCAGGACATCGCCAAACTGCCGCCGAAGGCCCTGCGGGCCGCGCGGCAGAACAAGGTCAGCATGGTCTTCCAGCACTTCGCGCTCTTCCCTCACCGAACGGTTCTGGCTAACGCCGCGTACGGGCTCGAAGTACGCGGTGTCACGAAAGAAGAACGAGAGAAGACCGCCCGTGAGTTCCTCAAGTTGGTGGGACTCGAGGGGTGGGAGAGCAAGCTTCCCGGGCAGTTGTCGGGCGGCATGAAGCAGCGTGTCGGGCTCGCCCGGGCGCTGGCTTCGGGCACCGACATCATTCTGATGGACGAGGCGTTCAGCGCCCTCGACCCCCTGATCCGCCGGGAAGTGCAGGATCTGCTGCTGGACCTGCAGGCCAGGTTCGGCAAGACGATCGTGTTCATCACGCACGACCTGAACGAGGCCATGCGCATCGGCGACCGGATCGCCGTGATGCGCGAGGGGCGGATCGTCCAGATCGGCACCGCCGAGGAGATCCTGACCGATCCGGCGAACGACTACGTCGCGCAGTTCGTCGCGGACGTGGACCGTACCAGGGTGCTGACCGCGTCGTCGGTCATGGAGAAGCCGCTGGTCACGGTGCTCGCGACGACGGGCCCGCGGACGGCGTTGCGGACGATGCGCGAGCATCAGACGTCCGCGGCGTTCGTGGTGTCGCGGGACCGCAAGCTGCGGGGCCGGGTGCGGGCGACGAAGGTCGCCGACGCGGTGCAGGACGGCGTGGACAAGCTCGACGGGCTGATCGACGCGGAGGATCCCGAGCCGGTGGCCCCGGACACCCCGGTGGCGGAGCTGTTCGCGCGGTGCGCGGAGAGCGACCTGCCGGTCCCGGTGACCGACGAGGACGGGACGCTGCTCGGCGTGATCCCGCGGGTGACGCTGCTGGCCGCGCTGGGCGCGATCAACACGCAGGTGGACGACGCCGTGGTGCAGGACGTCGTGGCCCCGGAGCTGGCGCTGACGAAGGAGGGCGGCAAGAGTGACACCGACTAGGGCGGTGGAACTGCCGCGCATCGAGGTCGGCGAGTGGTTCTCCACGATGGTGGGCTGGTGCAACGACCACCTGGGGTGGTTGTTCGACGCGATCGTGACGGCCGGCGAGACGACCGTGGACGGTCTCGCGGAGGGGCTGCTGTCGGTGCCGCCGCTGGTGCTGGTGGCGATTCTCGCGCTGCTCGGCCTGCTCGTGGCGGGCTGGAAGGTGGGCCTGTTCGCGCTGCTCGGGTTCGGGCTGATCGACAGCATCGAGCTGTGGGAGCCGGCGATGGACACCCTGGCGCTGGTGCTGGTGTCGGCGGTGGTCGCGGTGGTGATCTCGATCCCGCTGGGCATCGCGGCGGCGCGCAACGAGATGGTGAGCCGGGGGCTGCGGCCGGTGCTGGACCTGATGCAGACGATGCCGGCGTTCGTCTACCTGATCCCGGCGATCTTCTTCTTCAGCATCGGGCCGGTGCCGGGCATGGTGGCCACGGTGGTCTTCGCGATGCCGCCGGGGGTCCGGCTCACCGAGCTCGGCATCCGCGGCGTCGACCCGGAGATGGTCGAGGCCGGTGAGGCGTTCGGGACGCCGCCGGGCAGGATCCTCACCCGCATCCAGATTCCGCTCGCGATGCCGTCGATCATGGCGGGCGTCAACCAGTTGATCATGCTTTCGCTGTCCATGGTCGTGATCGCGGGCATGGTCGGCGCGGGCGGCCTCGGCGAGGTGGTGCTCGGTGGCATCCAGCGCGTCGACGTCGCCGCCGGGTTCGAGGGCGGCATCGCCGTCGTCGTGCTCGCCATTTTCCTGGACCGGCTCACCGGAGCCCTGGGCGACCGCTCGAGCGTCTCGCGCGCGACCGCGGTCGGCTGACCAGGGCCGTCGGCCAGGTACGCAACACAAGGAAAGGACGGGCATGCGCCTGAAATTCAAGGGTCTTGCGATCGGGGCCATGGCTCTGACGCTGGCGTTCGGCACCGCGGCGTGCGGGTCGGAGGACTCCGGCGGCGACGCCGACAAGAGCATCACGATCGGCATGGTCTCGGGCTGGGCCGAGGGTGAGGCGGCCACGCACCTGTGGGACAAGCTGCTCACCGACAAGGGCTACGACGTCGAGATCAAGACGCTCGACACGGGGCCGCTGTACACCGGCATGGCGCAGGGCGACGTGGACCTGTTCCTCGACGCCTGGCTGCCGGGCACGCACGAGGACTACTGGAAGCAGTTCGGCGACAAGCTGGAGAAGGTCGGGTCCTGGTACGACTCGGCGCCGCTGACGATCGCCGTGCCGGAGTACTCGCCGCTGCAGTCCCTCGAGGACCTGAAGGGCAAGCACGGGGAGTACGACGGGACGATCGTCGGCATCGAGCAGAGCTCGGGCCTGTACCGGGTGTCCTCGAAGGAGATGCTCCCGGCGTACGGGCTGGACGACGAGTGGAAGGTGAAGACGTCGTCGACGCCGGCGATGCTCACCGAGCTGCAGAAGGCCATCGAGGCCAAGGAGGACATCGTCGTCACGCTGTGGCGTCCGCACTGGGCCTACGCGAAGTTCCCCATCCGTGACCTGAAGGACCCGAAGGGCGCCATGGGCAAGCCCGACACGATCTTCACGGTCGCGCGTGAGGGCTTCAGCGAGGAGCAGGCGGAGGTCGCCGGCTGGCTGAAGAAGTTCAAGATGGACGACAAGCAGCTGGGGACCCTCGAGGACCTCATGGAGAACAAGTACAAGGGCAAGCCCGAGCAGGCCGTGGACGAGTGGCTGAAGGCGAACCCGAACTTCGCGACGTCCATGACGGGCTGATCGCGCGCCGCTGAACGTCCCGCCCGACCTGGGACGTTACGCAGGGTGTCAGAGGGCCGTCCGGTGCGAACCGGACGGCCCTCTGCCGTTGCCGGGGGTCAGTGCGCGAGTCCGACGGCGACCAGGACGGCGAGGAGGCCGAGGCCGGTCGCGCAGAGGGTGAGGACGCGGGGGTGGCGGCTGTGGGCCTCGGGGAGGATCTCGGCGGCGGCGAGGTAGAGCAGGACCCCGGCGAACATCCCGAGGTAGGGGCCGAGGACGGCGTCGGGGACGCTGACGAGGGTGGTGAGGGCGGCGCCCGCGACGGGGGCGAGGGCGGCGGCGAACAGCAGGGCGAGGGCGGGCCGGCGGTCGGTGCGGTCGAGGGACGCGGCGGTGAAGGTGTTGAAGCCGTCGGCGAAGCCGTGCGTGACGACGGCGAGGGTGACGACGACGCCGACGTCGGTCCCGGACTGGAAGCCGAGCCCGATGCTGATGCCGTCGACGAGGCTGTGCAGGACGAGCGCTAGCGCGGCGAGGAGGCCCGCCTGGGAGCCGCCGGGGTGACCGTGGCCGTGCCCGGTGCGGTGCCCGCCGGGTTCGCCGTGGGCGTGGACGTGCGGGGCGTACTCGTCCTCGTGGGCGCGGTGGATCGCGACGGCCTGCTCGACGACGTGCAGCAGCAGGAACCCGGCGGCGAACGTGATCATGGGGAGGGGGACGCCGAGGACGTGCGTGCCCGCGAGTTCGAGGGACTCGGGGATGAGGTCGAACGCGACGACGCCGAGCATCAGGCCGCCGGCGAAGCCGAGGACGAGGTGCCGGCGGTCGCGGACGCGCATGGCGGCGAAGCCGCCCGCGAGCGTCATGAAGAACGCGAGCGCGGACACGAGGACGGCCATGAGCCGATCCCTACCCGCGTGGATCTTCCTACCCGTCCTTGGCGGGCTACAGAACGCTTGACCGTCCGGCACATGCGAACGGCCCCGCCCCCGGACGAACCGGGGACGGGGCCGCGCGCGCGTGCGTCGGTTACTCGGCCGCGACGGGCTCCTTCTCGGGGGTGGTGCCTTCGCCCTTGATGGAGCGGATCAGGAGCTGGGAGACGTCCACGACTTCCAGGGACTCCTTGGCCGCGCCCTCGTTCTTCTTCTCGTTGATCGCGTCGCCCAGCATGACCAGGCAGAACGGGCACGCGGTGGAGACGGTGTCGGGGTTCGTCTCCAGCGCCTCGTCGACGCGCTCGGTGTTGATGCGCTTGCCGATGCGCTCTTCCATCCACATCCGGGCGCCGCCGGCGCCGCAGCAGAAGCCGCGGTCCTTGTGCCGGTGCATCTCCTGGGTCTTGACGCCGGGGACGGTCGCCATGATGTCGCGCGGCTGCTTGTAGACCTTGTTGTGGCGGCCCAGGAAGCAGGGGTCGTGGTAGGTGATGTTCTCCTCGATCGGGGTGACCGGGGTGAGCTTGCCCTCCTCGACCAGGTGCGCGAGCAGCTGGGTGTGGTGGACGACCTCGTAGTTCCCGCCGATCTGCGGGTACTCGTTGGCCAGCGTGTTGAAGCAGTGCGGGCACGTCGCGACGATCTTCTTGACGCCCGCGTCGTTGAGCGTCTCGACGTTCTGCTGGCCGAGCATCTGGAAGACGAACTCCATGCCCAGGCGGCGGGCCGGGTCACCGGTGCAGGCCTCCATCGGGCCGAGCACGGCGAACTTGACGCCCGCGATGTGCAGCAGCTCGGCGACGGCCTTGGTGGTCTTCTTGGCCCGGTCCTCCAGGGCGCCGGCGCAGCCGACCCAGAACAGGTACTCGGTGTCCTCGGAGACCTTGTCGTCGACGACCTCGACCTCGAAGTCGAGCTCCTCGATCCACTCGAGGCGCTTCATCTCGGACATGCCCCACGGGTTGCCCTTGTTCTCGAGGTTCTTCAGCATGACGCCGGCCTCGGACGGGAACGAGGACTCGATCATCACCTGGAAGCGGCGCATGTCCAGGATGTGGTCGATGTGCTCGATGTCGACCGGGCACTGCTCGACGCACGCACCGCAGTTGGTGCAGGACCACAGGACGTCCGGGTGGATGACGCCGTCGTCGGCGACCAGCTCCTTGTCCACCTGCATGGCGAGCTTCTGCTCGTCGGTGAACTTCTCGCGCTCCTCCTCGGAGGCGAGCATGTAGGGCGCCTTGGCCAGGGCGTGGTCGCGCAGCTCCAGGATGACCATCTTGGGCGAGAGCGGCTTGCCGGTGTTCCAGGCGGGGCACTGCGACTGGCAGCGACCGCACTCGGTGCAGGTCGCCATGTCGAGGAAGCCCTTCCAGGTGAAGTCCTCGATCTTGCCGCGGCCGAAGACGTCCTCGTCCGGGTCGGCCTCCTCGAAGTCGAGGGGCTTGCCGCCCGACATCATCGGCTGCGCGGCGCCCAGCCCGTCCGGGCGGCGCTTGAACATGACGTTCAGCGGGGCCAGGAAGATGTGCAGGTGCTTGGAGTTGACGACGAACACCAGGAACACGAACGCGACGCCGAGGTGCGCGAGGAGACCGACGGCCTCCAGCACGTGGAGGGTGTCGTCGGACATGCCCTCGAACAGGTTCCCCGTCAGGTGGGAGAAGTACGCGGCGCCGTTGTAGCCGAAGTTGCCGCGCGCGACCTCCACGCCCCGGAAGAAGAACATCGTCCAGATCACGTTGAAGATCATGAACAGCGTGATCCACGCGCCCGACAGGTGCGAGCCCTTGAACCGGGACTGCCGGCCGATGCGCTTGGGGGAGTTCTTGATGCGGATGGCGGTGAACACCGCCAGGCCCGCGAAGCACGCCAGGGCGATGGTGTCCTGGACGAACCCGATCGGGCCCCAGGTCTGCAGGCCCGGGATGTGCGCGTCGAGCCCGAACAGCAGCTGCACCGCCGCCTCGAGGTAGACGGTCGCGAGCAGGAAGAACGCCCACATCACCGCGAAGTGCGCGGCGCCGGCGATCGTCCACTTCAGCAGCTTGCGCTGCCCCAGCACCTCGACCGCCTGGCCTTCGACGGCCTTCTTGGGCTCCCGCTTGACCTGAAGCGTCCGCTCCGGGTCGGGCTGCCCGACCATGGCGGTCTTGTACAGGAACAGCACCCGCCGCCCCGCGAGCGCCAGCGTGACCGCCAGTCCGGCGAGCCCGATGATCAACGTGATCCAGTACACTGTTCCGTCCTCCTGGGTACGGGCGATGGCAGTCAGCGTAGGGCTCGTGACAGACTGCACCTCATCCGGGTCCCGAATACTACTCGGTAGTAGCTTATGCGTCACCCACCCGGGCCGGCACCGTCGCAGACCAGGACGGAGCGTACCCGGCGGCCCCTCCCCCGGTATACGGCGCCGTCGGCGAAGCGATTTCCTCCGATTCCCCTCCGACTATCGATGAGTTCCGCGCCGGCCGGGAGTCCGCATCCTGAAGACCGGGACAGGACCGGGCACGGTCCGCTCGCCGTCCAGCTCGCCGTCCATGCTCACCGTCCATGGAGGATGCACGATGACGCCGACCACCGACCACGGCCCCGCGACCCGCCGCCTGGCGGGGCTGCTCGCCGCCATCCCCGACTCCGCGCTGGCCATGCCGACGCCGTGCGCGGACATGAACCTCGCCGCGCTCCTCGACCACGTCCACGGCCTGTCCATCGCGTTCACCGAGGCCGCGGCCAAGAAGTGGCCCGAGGGCGGCTCGCGGCGACCGGACGTCGACGCGGCCAACCTCGCGCCCGGCTGGCGCGTGGAGATCCCCGAGGCACTGGACGGGCTCGCCGCGGCGTGGCGCGACCCGGCGGCCTGGGAGGGGATGACGGAGGCCGGGGGCGTGCAGATGCCGGGCGAGGTCGCCGCGAACGTCGCGCTGAACGAGATCGTCGTCCACGGCTGGGACGTCGCGCGCGCCACCGGGCAGTCCTACGAGGCCGGGGCGGACGAGATCGAGGCGTGCCTCGCGTTCGTCGGGCCGTCGGTCGAGGAGAGCGGCGGCGCGGGCATCGAGGGCCTGTTCGGCCCGGCCGTCGCGGTGCCGGCGGACGCCGAGCCGCTCGACCGGTTGATCGCGCTCACCGGGCGGGACCCGGGCTGGGCCCCGCCGAACCAGTCCCCCGTGCGGCGGACCCCGGCGCCCTGACCGGAGGCGCCGGGGTCCGGACGGCCGCGGGGTCAGACCCGCTCGAAGACGGCGGCGAGGCCCTGGCCGCCGCCGATGCACATGGTCTCCAGCCCGTAGCGGGCCTCCCGGCGGTCCATCTCGCGGGCGAGCGTGGCCAGGATGCGGGCGCCGGTCGCGCCGACGGGGTGGCCGAGCGAGATGCCGGACCCGTTGACGTTGACGCGGTCCCAGTCGCCGTCCGCGAGCCTCCACTCGCGGGCGACGGCGAGGACCTGCGCGGCGAACGCCTCGTTCAGCTCGATGAGGTCCATGTCGGCGAGGGTCAGCCCGGCGGCGGCGAGCGCCTTCGCGGTGGCCGGAACCGGCCCGATGCCCATGGTGCGGGGCGGCACGCCCGCGCGCCCCCAGGACACGAGGCGGACGAGCGGGCGCAGGCCGAGCTCGGCGGCGCGTTCGGGCGTCGTGACGACGCACGCGGCCGCCGCGTCGTTCTGCCCGCTGGCGTTCCCGGCCGTCACGGTGGCCTCGGGGTCGTTCTTCCCGAGGACCGGACGCAGCTTCGCGAGGCCCTCCATGGACGTGTCGGGGCGCGGGTGCTCGTCGGTGTCGACGACCGTGTCGCCCTTCCGCCCCTTGATCGTGACGGGGACGATCTCGTCGGCGAACCGTCCGTCCCGCTGGGCCGCGACGGCCCGCGCGTGCGACCGCACGGCCAGTTCGTCCTGTTCCTCCCGGCCGATGCCGTACTCGCGCCGCAGGTTCTCGGCGGTCTCCAGCATCCCGCCGGGCACGGGGTGGTTGACGCCGCCCGCGGTGACGCGGCCCTGGGCGAGCGCGTCGTGCAGGTCGATGGACGGGCCGCGCACGCCCCACCGCGCCTTCGTCGTGTAGAAGGGGGCGTTGCTCATGCTCTCGGTGCCGCCCGCGATGACGACGTCGCTGACGCCGGTCTGGATCTGCATGGCGGCGTCGAGGACGGCCTGCAGGCCGGAGCCGCAGCGGCGGTCGAGCTGGGTGCCGCCGACCTCGACGGGCAGCCCGGCGTCGAGCGCGGCGACGCGGCCGATCGCGGGCGCGTCGGCGTTGGGGTTGCACTGCCCGAGGATCACCTCGTCGACGGCGTCGCCGGGCAGGCCGGTGCGCGCCAGGAGGGCCCGGATGACGGTGGCGGCCAGCTCGGCCGGCGAGACCGGCTTCAGCACCCCGCCGAACCGGCCGATGGGGGTCCGCAGCGGCTCGCAGATGACCGCTTCGCGCATGGGCATGCTCCTCAGCTCGACGACTGGCGACGCACTCCGCAGGTTATGGGGTCGTTCCGGCCGGATGCCCGCCGGGCTTCCGCCCAGTGGAGGGTCTGCGCGGCCGTCCACGGGCGGGCGGGTGAGACCGGCGGCGCCCGGGGTAGCACCCCCGTGGCGCGTCCGGTCCGGGACGCGCCCGCACGGGACTGGGAGGTTCGATGGCCGGGGTGCCGATGAAACTGCTCAAGACGCTGCTCGCCGTGGTGACGGCGGTGACGCCGGCGTCGCTTCCGGCGGTCGCGGTGGCGGGGGTCCTGGGCGCCACGGCGGCCGTGACGGCCGGGTGCGGCGGCGGCGAGGACGGCGACAACGAGCAGGAGCGGGACGAGAACGAGCGGGACGATCAGCGGCAGAACGAGGACGACGAAGACGGCGGCGGCTACTGACGCGTGAACGCCGGCCCGTGAACGCCCGCCCGTGAACGCCGGCCCCTGAAAGCACCGGGACGGACCCGGCGCGGAGCGCACCCGTAGCATCGTCCCGACGGACGGGTGCGAGGAGACGGCTGGTGCAGGACGCGGGCATGGTGCAGGACGCGGGCATGGTGCAGGGCGGCGCGGAACGGGACGGCTCGGCGGTGCGGGACGCGGAGCGGTGGGCGCGGGACGTGCGGACGCTCCGGGTGATCGGCGCCGGGGCGATGGGGCGCGGCATCGCGCAGCTCGCGGCGGCGGGCGGCGTGACCGTCGAGCTCGCGGACGTCCGGCCGGAGGCGGTGCGGGACGCCGTCGAGTACGTCTCCGGGATGTTCGACAAGCTCGTCGCGAAGGGCCGGATGTCCGCGGAGGACGCGGCGGCCGCGAAGGGCCGGCTGCGGCCGGTGGGCGAGCCGCTGACGCCGTTCGGCGAGTGCGACCTCGTCGTGGAGGCCGTCCGCGAGGACATGGAGACCAAGCGCGAGCTGTTCGCCGCGCTGGAGAAGGCGTGCCCGCCGGGGACGGTCCTGGCGACCAACACCAGCTCGCTGCCGGTGACGGCGATCGCGGCGGCCCTCGCGGACCCGTCGCGGCTCGCCGGCCTGCACTTCTTCAACCCGGTGCCGCTGATGCGGCTGGTCGAGGTGATCCCGGGCGCGCGGACGGCCGGGTGGATCCCGGACGCGCTCGCCGCGCTCGTCCGCCGGCTGGGCCACGAGCCGGTGCGGGCGCCGGACGCGCCCGGCTTCCTCGTGAACCACGCGGGGCGCGGGCTGGTGACCGAGGCGCTGCAGATCCTGTCGGAGGGCGTCGCCGAACCGGTGGACGTCGACCGGATCGCCCGGGACGTCCTCGGCCTCAAGATGGGCCCCTGCGAGCTCCTCGACCTGACCGGTATGGACGTTTCGCACCCCGTGATGGAGTCGGTGTGGACGGGCTTCTACACCGAGCCGCGGCTGCGCCCGTCGCGGTTGGGGCGGGCGCGGCTGGAGGCGGGGCTGCTCGGCCGCAAGACCGGCGCGGGCTTCTACGCGTACGCGGACGGCGTGAAGCGGGAGCCCGCGGAGGTCGCGGCGCCCGCGGACGCCGAGCGGCGGCCCGTGTGGATCCACGAGGACGCCGGCGCGGGCGGCGGCGAGCCGGGCGCGCGGGAGACGCTGGGCGCGCTGCTGTCGGCGGCGGGCGTCGAGGTCGAGTCCGGGGACGAACCGTCCGGGCGGGCGATCGTGCTGGTGACGCCGTACGGGGAGCCGGGCGGCGCGATCGCCGTCCAGGACGGCCTGCCGGTCGAGCGGACGCTGGGCGTCGACCCCCTCGGCGGGTTCTTCACGCGGCTCACCCTCGGCGTGCACCCGGCCGTCGACCGGGCCGCGGGACGGTCGGCCGTCGCGGCGCTCGCGGCGACCGGGCGTCCGGTGAGCGTCGTGCGGGACGGCCCGGCGCCGGTCGCGCAGCGGCTGCTCGCGTCGATCGTGAACGTCGCGTGCGGGATCGCCGAACAGGACCTCGCGCGTCCCGCGGACATCGACACGGCCGTCCGGCTCGGCCTCGGCTACCCGCGCGGGCCGCTGGAGTGGGGGGACCACGTGGGCGCGGAGGTCGTCCTCGACATCCTGGAGGGGCTGTCGGCCGGCACGGGCGACCCGCGGTACCGGCCGTCCACCTGGCTGACCGAGCGGGCCGGCCTCGGCCTCCCCCTGACCGAGACCGGCACCCGCCCGGCCGACCTGCTCTCCTGACGGGCCGGACGGCACGGTCGGTTCAGGACCCGGGGACCTTCCGCGGCGGGGTCGGCCTGCCGTCGCTCCAGCCCATCTCGGGGACGGCCTCGAAGTCGATGATGAAGCCGGGCTCGCGGTCCTTGTAGGGGCCGCCGGGCTTGGTCAGCACGTTCTGCATGGCCAGGACGTTGCCGGTCGCCCTGTCGAAGACGATCTCCTGGCGGCTGGTGTAGGTGCCCTGCCGCTCGGGCGGCGTGCCGAACTCACCGGTGACCTCGACGGTCCGGTCACCGGACGTCAGCGCGACGCCCTTGCGGCCGAGCGGGTCCGTCGTCTCGCCGACGGCCCGCACCCCGGGCTCGGCCATCAGCGCCTTCATCAGCGCGGCCCGCACCTTCGGCGGGATCGGCAGCCCGCCGAGCCGCCACCCGACCGCGCGGATCTTCGTCGCGGCGGCGAACTCCGGCGTCTTGAAGCGGGCGGGGACGTCCTTGCCCCCCCGCCCGCCGAACATCTCGTTCACCAGTTCCTCGTCGTCGAAGAACCGTTCGGCGAGCGCCTCCGGGTCGGCCGGCAGGTTCTGGAGCTCTTCGATGGTGAACTCCCCGAGCTGGTCCTTGATCGGGCCGGTGCCGCTCAGGTCCCACTTCGCCTGCTCCGTCATGTCGAACGTGAGGGCCTTGTCGCCCGACCACACCTCGACCTTCGCAGGTGAACCGGCCTTCGCGTACGCCGCCTCGTCCGCCGCCGTCCAGAGCCGGGGGGCGGGTTCGCGCCCGTAGTACGTCACCTTCATGCCCGGTTCCAACCCGGTCACGACGAACATCTCGCTGCGCGCGCCGACGAGCGCGTAGGCGCCCGTCCGTGCCGGGACGACGTACGACTGGCCGCTGGTGTGGTGGATGTAGAAGTACTTGCCGGTCCGCTGCTTCGCGGCGTTCTCGGCCGCGGCCAGAACGGCCTGCTTCCCGAGGTCCACCGGGGCGGCCTGCGTACCGCCCGGGGCCGGGGGTGCGGCGCCCGGCCCGAGGACCGACACCGCGACGGCCGCCGCGGCGCCCGCCGCGACGAGGCCGAGGCCGGTCTTCAGCGGCCACCCGAACCGTGCCCGCGTCCGGCCGCGCCCGCCGGAGGGGTTCGCGATCTCGCGCCGCAGCCGGCGGCGGCCCTCGTCCTCGGCCGTCCGGGTGGGGGGTTCGTCCAGCATGTCGGCGATCGCCTTCAACTCGTCCATGGTCAGTCTCCTTGCATCGGGGCGAGGGCCGCCCGCAGCTTCCGGCGCGCCCGGTTCAGCCGGGACCCGACCGTGCCGAACGGGATGCCGAGCACGGCCGCGATCTCCTGGTGGGAAAGCTCCGCGAGCGCGACGAGCAGCACCACGTCGCGTTCCTTGCGGGACAGCCCGGCCAGTGCGCGCGCGAGGCCCGGCCGCATCCGCGCGGCCGCCACGGCGGTCGCGACGCGGTCCTCGTGGCCGGGCGCGTCCGGTTCGGCGCCGAGCCGGGCCAGCGCCCGGTACCGGCGGGTCTCGGCCCGCCGGTGCTGCGCGACGAGGTTCGTCGCGATGCCGAACAGCCAGGGCCGGACGTCGCCCTTCGCGGGGTCGAACGTGGCGCGGCGGCGGAACGCGGCCAGGAACGTCTCGGCGACGACGTCCTCGGCCGCCTGCGCGCCGAGCCGCCCGGCCACGTACCGGTGGATCACCGGGAAGTGCCGGTCGTAGACGTCGGTGAACCGGTCGGGGTCGTCCAGTGACGCGGTGACGAGCGCGGCGTCGTCGATCTCGGGCGCGGCGGTCACGGGGCCGTCCGCGGGCCGGGGTCGTCGGGCATGTCAGTCCTCCGGGGGGATGGTCGTCACCGGGTACTCCACCGGTGCCGCGACCCGCTTTCGCTTTCCGCCGCCGCCGGACGGGCGGAGCACGAGCGGCGGAGGACGAGCGGCGGCGAAAAGCGCGGTGAACAGCGCGGCGGCCAGCATCGCACCCGCCGCCGGCGAGCCGGCGGCGGCGGGCGTCCCGGACGCGGAAGGCCCGCCGCCCCCGGTGCGGGGACGGCGGGCCCGAGCGGCGCCCGGCTCAGAAGGGCGGCTTCGCGGGCGGCCGCGGCCTGCTGTCGGTCCAGCCGGAGTCCCGGATGACGGAGTAGCTGATCACGAATCCGGGCGCACGGTCCCGGTACGCGCCGCCGGGCTCGGTCAGGACCCGCTGCACCGCCAGCACCTCGCCGGTCTCCCGGTCGAAGACGATCTCCTCGCGGCTGGCGAACGTCCCCTGCTCCTCGGGCGGCGTGCCGAACTCGGCGGTGACCGTCCGCGTCGTGCTCGCGGACGCCAGCGCGACGCCCCGGCGGCCGAGCGGGTCGACGGCCTCGCCGATCGCCGTGATCCCCGGCTGCTCGGCCAGCGCCCGCATGAGCCCGGCCCGGACGTCCGACGGGAGCGGCGCGTCCTGGAGGACCCGCCCCGCCCTCAGGACCTTGTGGCGCGGCTGGTTCGTCTCGGCGCGCTTGCGCTCCATCGCCTTCCGGACGGCGGGGTCCTCGTGCGCCTGCGGCTCGCCCTGGGTGCCTTCCCCGAACCCGCGCGCCCCTTTCCCGCTTTGTGCCGCACCCGGTATGGCCGGGCGGGCGCTGCACGAACTCGACGAGCCAACGCGCCCGTCCGCATGGCCGCCCACCGCGCCCGCCGCGCCGCCGGAGCCCGGTGACCGGCACCGTTCCCGGACGGCCGGGGCGGTGGCCGCCGCGCCGTGCCGGCGGCGCCGGCGGCGCGGGTAGCCTCCTGGGCGGGCGGACGACTCGGGGAGGCGAGGCATGCTGGCGGATCGGAACGTCGTCGGGCTCGATGAGCCGGTGGGAACGTCGCTGCGGGGGCCCCACGCGCACTTCGCGCGGACGGTGGGGCGGGCGGCCGCCTACGTGCCGGACGTCGCGAGGTTCGCCACCGTGTCCCCGGACCCGGACGGGGCGGAGTGGGACGACCTCGCGCGGCTGCTGGGGCGCGGGAGGCTCGCCGACATGTTCAGCCTTCCGGTGGTTCCGCCGTCGAGCTGGGAGCCGGTCTTCGTCCTCGACCGGCTGCAGATGGTGTGGTGCGGCGGTCCCGTCGAGGACGGCACCGGCGTGGTGGAGCTGGGCGCGGACGACGTGCCCGAGATGCTCGATCTCGCCGCGCGGACGCGGCCGGGGCCGTTCTGCCCGCGCACCCGCGAGCTCGGCACCTACGTCGGCGTCCGCGAGAACGGCGCGCTGGTGGCGATGGCGGGCGAGCGGCTGCGGCCGCCGGGGTGGACGGAGGTCAGCGCCGTCTGCACCGCGCCGGACGCGCGCGGGCGAGGCCACGCGGCGCGGCTCGTGCGGGCGCTCGTCACGCGGATCGCGGCGCGCGGCGAGCGCCCGTTCCTGCACGTCGCCAAGGCGAACGCCGCGGCGATCGCGCTCTACGAGCGGCTCGGCTTCGAGACCCGGACCCCCGTGACGTTCCGGGGGTTCCGCGTTCCGTGACCGGCTATTCGGCGTACGGCTGGTCCTCGCCCTCGGCGCTGTAGCCGAGGCTCCAGATGTAGCCGTCCGGGTCGGCGAAGGTGCCGCCGTACCCGCCCCACGGCAGCGCGCCCGCGGGCTTGAGGACGGTGGCGCCGGCCTTCTCGGCCTCCGCCATCACCTCGTCGACGCGGGCCTCGCTGCGGACGACGTAGGTGAGGACGAGCCCGCTGAAGCCGGTGCCCTCGGGGGTCGTGCCGACCTGCTCGGCGAGCCCCTCGCGGCTGTAGAAGCCGACGGGCGAGGCCCCGTCGGACTCGAAGAACACCGAGACGCCCCAGTCGTTCTTGATCTTCCAGCCGAGGCCCTCGGTGTAGAACCGCTTGGCCCGGTCCATGTCCTGGACGCCGAGGAGGATCGAGCTCACATGCGCCTTCATGTTCGTCTCCCTGTTCGTGAGGTCGGGGCGGTCGCTGCCCGCCCGGTGAGATCACGCTATGTACGGGTCGTGGGCGGGCGCTTCTCGATTCCTGACCGATCCGATGACCCGTGCGGGCGCGGGAGGGGTAGGACTACCCCCGTTCGGGGGTGGCGTGGGTCACGCTGGTTGGCCAACGATGCTCCGGAGGTGTTCGTCCGGCCACGAGGAGAGACCACATGCCGGCAGTCGAGTTCCGTGGGGCGCGCGACTTCCTGCTCAGGAACCGTGAGAACTACGCGGTGGCGTACGAGCGGTTCCGCTGGCCGGTGCTGACCGGCTTCAACTGGGCCCTCGACTGGTTCGACCGGATCGCGGAGGGGAACGACCGGCCCGCGCTGTGGATCGTCGAGGAGGACGGGACGGAGGCGAAGTTCTCGTTCGCCGAGCTGTCGCGGCGGTCGAACCAGGTCGCGAACCTGCTGCGGGAGAACGGGGTGCGGCGGGGCGACCGGGTCATCCTGATGCTCGGCAACCGGGTCGAGCTGTGGGAGACGGTGCTCGCGGCGATGAAGCTCGGCGCGGTGATGATCCCGTGCACGCCGCTGCTCGGGCCCGCGGACCTGCAGGACAGGCTGACGCGCGGCGCGGCGAAGCACGTGGTGACGGACGCCGAGCACGCCGGGAAGTTCGAGGGCCTGGCGGGCGACTTCACGCGGATCGCGGTGGGCGGCCCCGCCGAGGGGTGGGTGCCGTACGCCGACGCGTACGGGCTCGCGGAGGAGTTCGTCCCGTACGGGCAGACGATGTCGGGCGACACGCTCCTGCTGTACTTCACGTCGGGGACGACCGCGAAGCCGAAGCTCGTCGAGCACACGCACGCGTCGTATCCGGCGGGGCACCTGTCGACGATGTACTGGATCGGGCTCCGGCCGGGCGACGTCCACCTGAACATCTCGTCGCCCGGGTGGGCGAAGCACGCGTGGAGCAACATCTTCGCGCCGTGGGACGCCGAGGCGTGCGTGTTCATCTTCAACTACACGCGGTTCGACGCGGACCGGCTGCTCGACACGATCGAGCGGTGCGGCGTCACGAGCTTCTGCGCGCCGCCGACCGTGTGGCGGATGCTGATCCAGGCGGACCTGGGCCGGCTGAGCGCCCCGCCGCGCGAGGTGGTGGCGGCGGGCGAGCCGCTGAACCCCGAGGTGATCGAGCGGGTGAAGGAGGCGTGGGGCCGTACGATCCGGGACGGCTTCGGGCAGACCGAGACGACCGTGCAGATCGCGAACACGCCGGGGCAGCCGGTGAAGCCGGGGTCGATGGGACGGCCGGTGCCGGGCTACCGGGTGGCGCTGATCGACCCGGTGACGGGCAAGCCCGGCGACGAGGGCGAGATCTGCCTGGAGCTGGAGGACCGGCCGCTCGGCCTGATGGTCGGCTACCACGGCGACGAGGCCCGGACGGCCGAGGCGATGGCGGACGGCTACTACCACACGGGCGACATCGGCTCCCGCGACGAGGACGGGTACATCACCTACGTCGGGCGGGCCGACGACGTGTTCAAGGCGTCCGACTACAAGATCTCCCCGTTCGAGCTGGAGAGCGTGCTGATCGAGCACGAGGCCGTCGCGGAGGCCGCGGTGGTGCCGTCCCCGGACCCGGTGCGGCTCGCGGTGCCGAAGGCGTACGTGACGCTCGCGGCGGGCTGGGAGCCGGACGCCGCGACCGCGAAGGCGATCTTCGAGCACAGCCGGGCGCAGCTTTCCCCGTACAAGCGGGTGCGGCGGCTCGAATTCGGTGAGCTCCCGAAGACGATCTCCGGCAAGATCCGTCGGGTGGAACTGCGGACGAGCGAGATCGGCAAGCACCCCGGCGCCGACGACCGGCCCGAAGGCGAGTTCCGTGAGGAGGACCTGCGATGACGCTCTCGTACGCCTCGGGCGTGTCGAAGGCGCCGCTGCTCGGCGACACCATCGGCGCGAACCTGGACAAGACCGTCGCCCTGTATCCCGACCGGGACGCGGTGGTCGAGTACGCGACCGACCGCCGCTGGACGTACGCGCGGTTCGCCGCCGACGTCGACGCGCTCGCGCTCGGCCTGCACGGGCGCGGGATCCGCAAGGGCGACCGCGTCGGGATCTGGGCGCCGAACTGCGCCGAGTGGATGCTGGTGCAGTACGCGACGGCGAAGCTCGGCGCGATCCTCGTGAACATCAACCCGTCCTACCGGGTGCACGAGCTGGAGTTCGTCCTGAACCAGGCGGGCGTCCGGACGCTGGTGGCGACGCCGGTGTTCAAGACGTCCGACTACGCCGGGATGATCGAGGAGGTCCGGCCGCGCTGCAAGCGGCTGACGGACGTGCTGCTGATCGGCACCCCGGAGTGGGACGGGCTGCTCGAGACCGGGCGGGCGGGCGACGCCGGGGTGCTCGCGGAGATCGGGGCGACGCTGAGCGCCGACGACCCGATCAACATCCAGTACACGTCGGGGACTACCGGGTTCCCGAAGGGCGCGACGCTGTCGCACCACAACATCCTGAACAACGGGTTCTTCGTCGGCGAGCTGTGCGGCTACGACGAGGAGGACCGCGTCTGCGTGCCGGTGCCCTTCTACCACTGCTTCGGCATGGTGATGGGGAACCTGGCGGCGACGAGCCACGGCGCGTGCGTGGTGATCCCGGCGCCGGCGTTCGACCCGCGCGCGACCCTGCAGGCGGCGGCGTCCGAGCGGTGCACGTCCCTGTACGGGGTGCCGACGATGTTCATCGCGGTGCTGAACGAGCCGTCGCTGGACTCGGCGGACCTGTCGAACCTGCGCACCGGGATCATGGCGGGGTCGCCGTGCCCGGTGGAGGTGATGAAGCAGGTCATCGAGCGGCTCGGGATGGCGGAGGTCGCGATCTGCTACGGGATGACGGAGACGTCGCCGGTGTCCACGCAGACGCGGGCGGACGACACGCTGGACCGCCGCGTGTCCACGGTCGGGACCGTCCACCCGCACCTGGAGGTCAAGGTCGTCGACCCGGCGACGGGCGTGACGGTCCCGCGCGGGACGCCCGGGGAGCTGTGCACGCGCGGCTACTCGGTCATGCTCGGCTACTGGGAGGAGCCGGAGAAGACGGCCGAGGTGATCGACGCGGCGCGCTGGATGCACACCGGCGACCTCGCGGTGATGGACGAGGAGGGGTACGTCAACATCACCGGCCGGATCAAGGACATGGTGATCCGGGGCGGCGAGAACGTGTACCCGAGGGAGATCGAGGAGTTCCTCTACACCCATCCCGACATCGTGGACGCGCAGGTCATCGGCGTCCCCGACGAGCGGTACGGGGAGGAGCTGATGGCGTGGGTGCGGCTGCGGGACGGCGCGGAGCCGCTGACGGCGGAGGCGCTGCGGGAGTTCTGCGACGGGAAGCTCGCCCGCTACAAGATCCCCCGGTACGTGCACGTCGTCGACGAGTTCCCCATGACGGTCACCGGGAAAGTCCGGAAGGTCCAGATGCGGGCGGAGGCCGTGGACATCCTGGGCCTCGCCGAGGCGGCGACCGTGCGGCACGCCTGAACGATCAGCGTCATCAGGGTTACGGGGCGGCCCCTTCCGGTGCATGCTCGACACATGGACGCGCGGTCATCGGAAGGGCGTCCCCCGGGCCCGGCCCAGGCGCCGGAGCCGGGGCGGGGCGGCGACGCGGGGGCGATGCGGTCGGCGGTGCTGGCGCTGCACCGCGCCACGGGGCTGCCGATGGTGTTCGGCGGTGCGCTGGCCGGCCGGGACCGGCTGCGCATCACCGAACTGGTCGGCGGCCGCACCGACTCGCTGAACGGGCTCGTCGTGCGGCACGGCAACGGGCTGGGCGGCAAGGCGATGGCGCTGGGCCGCCCGGTGTGGGTGACCGACTACCCGCGCGCGGCGACGATCAGCCACGACTACGACGGCCCGGTCGGGCGCGAGGGGCTGCTGTCGATCGTGGCGGTGCCGATCGTGGTGCGGCGCCGCGTCCGGGGCGTCCTGTACGGGGCGCTGCGGGAGCCGCTGGGGCTGGCCGACCGGGTGGTGGGCGCGGCGATGCAGACCGCCCGCGACGTCGAGCAGGACCTCGCCGTCCGGGACCGGGCGGACGAGGCGCTGACGCGGCTGCGCCCGGGGGCGGAGGAGTCGGCGGCGCGCTGGGAGGAGGTCCGCGCGGTGCACGCCGAGCTGCGGGCGCTGGCCGAGCGGGTCGACGATCCGGTGACCCGCGACCGGCTGCGGGAGGCGACGCTGCGGCTCGCCGCGGCGAGCCTGCCCGACCCGCGGGACGAGCAGGACGGACGGGCGCCGCGGCCGGTGCTGTCGCCACGCGAACTGGACGTCCTGTCGTACGTGGCGATGGGCTGCACGAACGCGGAGGCGGCGACGCGGCTCGGGCTGGTGCCGGAGACGGTGAAGAGCTACCTGCGGTCGGCGATGCGCAAGCTCGACAGCCACACCCGCATGGAGGCGGTGGCGGCGGCGCGGCGCGCGGGGCTGCTGCCGTGACGGTGCCCGATCGGGCCCGGCGACGGGGTCAGGACGCGCGGGCGCTCGTCCGCCGCCGCGGTGCGGCCCCCGCGGTCGTCCCGCTCGGCGGATCGGCGCCGCGCGGCTGCGCCGGGCCGTGATCGCTCGGCCGTCCCGCCGCGCGCGGCGCGGGCGTCCGGCCCCCGATGGCGTTCGCCACGGTAACACCGGCATGACCGGGCGTGTCCGGGAAACGCACCGATTCGGAGGCCGGCGAGCCCGCTAGACGAACGCGCTGACGAGCACGGCCATCGCGAAGCCGACGACGGACAGGATCGTCTCCAGCACCGTCCACGTCTTCAGGGTGTCGCGCACCGACATGTTGAAGTACCGGGAGATGATCCAGAAGCCGCCGTCGTTGACGTGCGACGCGATGATGGAACCCGCGGAGATCGCGATCGCGATCAGCGCGATGGCGGCCTGCGAGTGGCCGCCGCTCTCCACGAGGGGCGCGACGATGCCGCCGGTGGTGACGATCGCGACGGTCGCCGAGCCCTGTGCGACGCGGAGCCCGCACGCGATGAGGTAGGCGAGGACGATCGTGGGCAGCCCCGCGTCCGACAGCGTCCCGGCGAGGGCCGCGCCGACGCCCGTCTCCGACACGACCTTCCCGAAGAACGCGCCGCCGCCGATGACCAGCAGGATCATGCCGACCGGGCGGAGCGACGCGGTGGCGACGTCGCGCAGTTCGGCGCCGGGGATGCCGCGCCGGACGCCGAGCAGGTACATCGCGAGGAGCACGGCGATGGTGAGCGCGACGACGGGGTTGCCGAGGAAGGTGAGGACGGGCAGGACGGACGCGTCCTCCCACCACACGGTGCCGAACGTGGCGAGCAGGATCAGCACGAGCGGGACGGCGATGATGAACAGCACGGCGCCGAGCGGCGGTTCCGCCTGCGACTTGCCGGGCGTCCCGTCCACCGTGTCGGCCTTCGCGCCCTCCCGCTCGCCGACGATGAACTCGTCCGGGACCTCGACGAGGACGCGCTTGCCGATCCAGGCGCCCCACGCGACGCCCGCGACCAGGAAGGCGGGGACGCCGCAGATCAGGCCGAAGACGATCAGCCAGCCGAGCGGGACGCCGAGGAGCCCGCCGGCGGCGACCGGGCCGGGGTGCGGCGGCAGGAACGCGTGGGTCATCGACAGGCCGGCGAGCAGCGGCATCGCGTACAGGACGAGCGACCGGCCGCCCCGCCTGGCCGTGATGTAGATCAACGGCGCCAGGACGAAAATGCCCACGTCGAAGAAGACCGGGATGCCGAAGATGAGGCCCGCGAGGCCCATGGCGAGGGGGGCGAAGCGTTCGCCGACGAGTCCGAGGAGCCGCCGGGTGAGGACGTCCGCGCCGCCGGAGCGTTCCAGGACGGCGCCGAGGATCGTGCCGAGCCCGACGATCGGCGCGATATGGCCGAGCAGCCCGCCGAACCCGGTCTCCAGGATCGAGTCGCCGGACTTGAGCGCCGTCCCGACGATCTGCTCGACGCTCAGCCCGGCGACGAGCGCGAGCGCGAGCCCGGACACGACGAGGGCGATGAACGGTTCCAGCTTGACCTTGATGATCAGGAAGAGCAGGACCGCGATGGCCAGGGCGCACAGCAGCAGCAGCCCGCCCGTCTCATGTTGCAGCCAATGGACCATGAGGACCTTCCGGGGGGTGGTGGGGGGCGGGAGTTCAGCGGGTCGTGCCGTCGGGGGCGCGGCGCAGCGAACGTCCGGGGAGCGCGCCGGTGCGGGCGCCGTCGTCGATGACGGCCGTGCCGCCGACGAACACGTACGGGATCCCGTCGGGACGCCGCCGCGGGTCGCCGAACGTGGCGGTGTCGCGGACGGTGTCCGGGTCGAACAGCACGAGGTCGGCGTGGTACCCGGGACGGACGAACCCGCGTCCGGCCAGCTTCAGCCGCCGGGCGGCGCGGCCGGTGAGGTGCGCGACGCACTCCTCCAGCGACAGGACGCCCAGCTCCCGGACGTAGCGCCCGAGGTAGCGGGGGAACGTTCCCCACGCGCGCGGGTGCGGCTTCGCGGCGGCGCCGGCCTCTGTCATCGGGGGGAGCAGCCCGTCCGACCCGCCGGTGTGGCACGGATGCCGCATGATCGCCCGGACGTTCTCCTCGTGCCCGACGTGCTGCAGGATCGTCGTCGCGAAGTCGTCCGCGAGGAGCCGCTCGACGTAGACGTCGAACGGCGCGCGTCCGGTCTCGGCGGCGAGGCCGGCGATCGTCCGGCCGACCACGGCCGGGTCGGGGGAGCCGGAGATCTCGATCGTCTCCCATTCGGCCGGGACGCCGTGGCAGCCGTCGGAGCCCTCGACCTCCATCGTGTACCGGATCCGGGCGCGTTCGGCCGGGTCGGTGAGCCGGGCGCGCAGCGCGTCGGGGCCGCCCGCGGACGCGCGGCTGGGCAGCAGCGCGGCGAGGGTGGTGGAGCCGGGGAGGTACGGGTAGGTGTCGAGGGTGACGTCGCAGCCGTCGGCGATCGCGGCGTCGAGGAGGGCGAGCAGCTCCGGCGCGCGGCCCCTGTTCACACCGAAGTTCATGGTGGCGTGGGCCAGGTGCAGGGCGCAGCCTGTGCGGCGCGACAGTTCCACCATCTCGGCGTACGCCTCCAGCGCGCCCGCCCCGTACGAGCGGTGGTGCGGGGCGTGGAACCCGCCGAGGGACGCCACGACGCGGAGCAGCTCGGCGAGTTCGTCGCCGTCCGCGTACATGCCGGGCGTGTAGGTGAGGCCGCTGGACATGCCGACGGCGCCCTCCCGCATCCCGGCCGCGACCAGCTCGCGCTGCCGGTCGAGCTCGGCGGGCGTGGGCGCGCGGTCGTCCCAGCCCATCGCGAGCATCCGGACGGCGCCCTGCGGGACGAGGTAGCAGGCGTTGACGGCGATGCCGTCGTCGAGCCGGTCGAGGTACTCGCCGACGCTCCGCCACGACCAGTCGAACCCGTCCGGGTCGCCGTTCCAGCCCGCGATGGTGCGGCGGATCTGCGGGAGCGTCGTGTCGTCGGCGGGCGCGTACGACAGGCCGTCCTGCCCGAGGACCTCGAGGGTCACGCCCTGGCCGGCCTTGGCGACATGGTCCGGGTCGGTGAGCAGCGCCAGGTCCGAGTGGGCGTGCATGTCGATGAAGCCGGGCGCGAGGACCAGCCCGGCGGCGTCGATCGTCCGGCCCGGGCCGGTCAGGCCGTCGCCGATCTCGGCGATGCGGCCGTCCGCGAGCCGCACGTCGGCGACGCGTCCGGGCGCCCCGGTGCCGTCGACGACCGTCGCGCCCTTCACGACCGTCATCAGAACCACGTCCGGACGAGGTCGACGACGCGCGGGGACTCGGCGTCCGCGTCGTCCACGACGGGGATCAGCGTCCACTTGTCGAACGCGGTGCACGGGTGCGAGAGGCCGAACCGGACGACGTCGCCGACCTCGACCGCCGCGTCCCGCAGGAAACCGTGCTGGTCGTTGACGGCGGTGACGGACGCGCCCTCCAGGGGCGCGGCGCCCTTGCCGCGGACGAGCTGCGGTTCGGGCATGCCCTCGTCGTACGGGACGTCGCGCTTGCCCGCGTCGACGAGCGCGAGCGCGGGTTCGGGACGCGACACGACGCGCGCCCAGCCGTGCATCGCGGACCGCAGCCGGGCCCCGGACGTCCCCCGCGCGAACGGCGAGATGCCCCGGTAGAAGCCGTCGTCGTGGATCACGTACGCGCCCGAACGCAGGACCGTCCGTCCCGGGAGGGGGCCGAGGACCTCGACGACCTGGTCGAAGTAGGCGCTGCCGCCCGCCGTCACGACCGGCTCGTCCGTCTCGTAGTCGAGGACGCGGTGCAGGTCGGCGACGCGGCGCAGGTAGGCGTCCACGGCGGCGCGGCTCTCCCCGGACGCGTCGTGCGCGAACGCCCCCTCGTAACCGCCCGTCCCCGCGAGCCGCAGGGTGGGCGCGCGGCGGACGGCCCCGGCGATCGTCCTCGCCTCGGCGTCGTCGCGGACGCCGGTGCGTCCGTGCGGGCCGCCGAGCTCGACGCACACGTCCACCGGACGGGTGACGCGCGCGGCGCGCAGGGCCTCGTCCATCAGCTCGACCGTCCGGACCGAGTCGACCCACGACAGGAACGCGAACCCGGGGTCGGTGTCGAGCTGCGCGCCGAGCCACGCGAGCCCGGCCGGGTCGACGAGCGTGTTCGCGAGGATCAGCCGCCGGACGCCGAACGCGCGCGCCACCCGGAGCTGCGGGAGGTTCGCGAGCGTGATGCCCCACGCGCCCGCGTCGAGCTGCCGCCGCCACAGCGCCGGGGCCATCGTCGTCTTGCCGTGCGGCGCGAGGTCCACCCCGGCGTCGCGCGTCCAGGCCGCCATCGCGGCGATGTTGTGGTCGAGGGCGCCGGCGTCGAGGGTCAGCAGCGGTGTGCCGAACGCGTCGAGCGGGAGGGGGTCGGCGCGCACGTCCGCGACGGACATGCCGTCCGCGGACGCGGGTATCGCCTTGAAGCGCCAGTCGAGCCGTTCGTCCCCGAGCGCGTCCACCGCCGCGCCGTCGATGCTCTCCACCATTGCCGACCTCCCTTATTGCACCATATGCAACGCGCATTGCATTATGTGCTCCAGTGGTTGTAACATCACCGCCCGGAACCGGTCAACAGTGGAGAGGGCGCATGAAGGGGACACCGGACGGGACACCGGCGGCCGTCTGCGTGGGCGAGGCGATGGCGGTCCTGCTGCCCGAGCGGCCCGTCCCCCTCGAGGACGTCCCGTCCTTCCGGCAGTCGTGCGGCGGCGCCGAGGCCAACGTCGCGCGCGGGCTCGCCGCCCTCGGCGTGCCCGCCGCCTGGGCCGGGCGCGTCGGCGACGACGGGTTCGGCCGCCGCGTCGTCCGCGAACTCGCCGCCGGCGGCGTCGACGTCCGCGGCGTCACCGTCGACCCCCAACGCCCCACCGGCCTGTACGTCAAGGAGGCCGGGCCGTCCGGGAGCGTCCTGCACTACTATCGGGACGGTTCCGCGGGCTCGGCGATCGGCCCCGGCATGCTCGACGACCCCGCCGCCGGGCCGCTGCTCGCCGCCGCGCGCCTCGTCCACCTGTCCGGCATCACCGCCGCGCTGTCGGACACCGCGCTCGCCCTCGCCCGCGCCCTCCTCGCCCGCCCCCGCGGCCACCTGGTCAGCTTCGACCTGAACTGGCGGCCCGCGCTGTGGCGGCGCCGCGACCCGTCCGTCCTGCGCGCACTGCTGGACGGCGCCGACATCGTCCTGCTCGGCGCCGACGAGGCCGCCGCCGTCCTCGGCACCGCCGACCCGGACGCGCTCCGCGCGCTGCTGCCCGGGCCGTCCACGCTCGTCGTCAAGGACGACGCGCACCGGGCGACCGCCGTCGCCCGCGACGGCGCCGTCACCGAGCCCGCGCTGCGCGTCGAGGTCGTCGAGCCGATCGGCGCCGGCGACGCCTTCGCCGCCGGCTACCTGGCCGGTACGCTGCGCGGGTACGGCCCGCGGCGCCGCCTCCGGCTCGGCCACCTCGCCGCCGCCGCCACGCTCGTCGTACCCGGCGACCACGGACCCCCGCCCCCGCCGGACCTGGTGGAGGCCCTCCTCGCCGCGTCCCCGGACGCGTGGGCGGGCACCACCGTGCGCGCCTCGGGCATCACCCGCCCGGTGGAGGAGACGACCCCATGAGCCAGAGCCTCGCGCGCGCGCTCGGCATCCTGATCGAACTCGGCGACGGCCCCCGCAACCTGGACGAACTCGCCGCGAAAGCGGGCGTGCACAAGACGACCGTCCTGCGGCTCCTGCGCACCCTCGAAGCGGAACGGTTCGTCCACCGCGACGGCGACCACCGCTTCCACCTCGGCTCCCGCATGTTCGCGCTCGCCCGCGCGTCCCTCGAACAGCACGGCATCCGCGACGTCGCCGCGCCGCACCTCGCGAAGCTCAACGAGTCCACCGGGCAGACGATCCACCTCGGCGTCCTCGAAGGCGACCCCGAGACCAGCCACACCGTCATCTACCTCGCCAAGTACGACTCCCGGCACGCGATCCGCATGTACTCGCGCGTCGGACTGCCGATGCCGCTGCACGCCACCGCGATCGCGAAGGTCCTCCTCGCCGACCTCCCCGCCCCCCGCCGCCGCCGCGTCGCCGAATCCATCGAGTACACGCGCTTCACCGAGAACACGATCACGTCCCCGGACGGGCTGCTCGCCGAACTCGACCGCGTCGCCGAGCAGGGCCACGCGATGGACGACGCCGAACACGAGACGTTCATCCGCTGCCTCGGCGCCCCCGTCCGCGACGCGTCCGGCCGCGTCGTCGCCGCCGTCTCGATCTCCGTGCCCGAGGTCGTCCTCGACCGGGACGGCGTCCTCGCCCTGCTCCCCGACCTCCTCGCCACCGCCCGCGCCGTCTCCGCCGACTACGGATACACGGAAGGAAACCCGGAATGAGCGACAAGACGCAGATCAGCACGACGGGCGCCCCGGCCGCCGCCTGGGCGTTCTCGCAGGGCGTCCGCAAGGGCCCGCTGCTCCAGGTCTCCGGCCAGGGCCCCCAGGACCCCGAGACCGGCGAGTACGTCCACGCGGGCGACGTGAAGGCCCAGACCACGCGCGTCCTGGAGAACCTCAAGGCGATCCTCGAAGCCGGCGGCGCGACCGTCGAGGACGTCCTGATGCTCCGCGTCTACCTCGCGACCCGCGACGACTTCCCCGCGATGAACGAGGCGTACGGCGAGTTCGTCAAGGCGAACTGCCCGAGCGGCGTCCTGCCCTGCCGCACCACCGTCGCCGTCGAACTCCCCCACCCGTCCATGCTGGTGGAGATCGACGCCCTCGCCTGCATCGGCTAGCGGCGCAGGTGACGCCCGGTCGGCCGACATTGGACGCGGCCGACCTTGTGATGCCCATGTCGTCAGCGTGCGACGCGCGAGTCCCACGAGCGGGTCGCTCCAGGGCACCGACGCCGGAGTGCCGGCGAACGGGGGGCCCCGCCCACCGGGCGCGTCGGCCGAAGGCAGGAAAGCGGTGCGGGCCGGACGGCGCCGCCCGCGCCCGGCATCGGCGGTTGCTAGCGTCGGTGCGGTGAGGCGTGATGAGGCTGTGGAACGGACCCGGTGGACGATCCACGGGGAGCGGATGGTCGATGAGAACCGCCACATCCGCATATCGATCGCCAATGTCGAACTGCCCAACGGGGTCGTGTTCGATCAGTACGTCTTCCGCGTGCCCCGATGCGTGATGACGGCGGTGCTGGACGAGGACGGCGCGAAGATCCTGCTGATCTACCGGCATCGGTTCATCCTCGACCAGTGGGACTGGGAGGTGCCCGGGGGTTACGTCGACCCGGGTGAGGAGCCGCTGGCCGCGGCGGCGCGCGAGGCCGAGGAGGAGACCGGGTGGCGGCCGCGGAACCTGGAGTTCGTATGTTCGTTCCAGCCGATGGTGGGGTCGGCTGACGCGCCTCAGGATCTGTATGTGGCGCATGGCGCCGACCTGGTGGGGGAGCCTCACGTCGACGAAGCCGAGCTGGTTCGGTGGGTTCCGCTGGACGAGGCTCAACGGTTGATGCAGCAGGGGGAGATCGTGGGCGCGGCCACGGTCATGGCCGTTCTGCATGCGATCGCAGCGCGGGCAACCGCTCCGCCGCGTACTCCCTGAGGTCGCGGACGATCGGCTCGTCGGCGTGAGATTCCAGTGAACGGTTCACGTTGCGGATGTAGCGGTACACGCGGGCGGAGGTGAGCCCTGCGGCCAGGTCGATGGCCGACCGGCCTCGTGAGCAGGCTTCGTCGATGCGCCCCTGGGCTGCGAGCGCCATCGACAGGACGGCGGTGTTGAACGCCTTGCCGCGCTGGTAGGTCGGGTCCATGCGGAGCGACCGGGTCGCGTACTCCTCGGCCTTCTCCGGGCTGTCGAGGTCGCGGAAGCAGTGGGCGAGCTTGGCGGCGAAGTACGCCTCGTCGAAATAGTGGAGCCAGGCGGGCGTGGCGGCGTCCGCGGCTCGATCGAACGTCCTTTCAGCTCTGGTCAGTGCATGCGTGCAGGCGCGGGATTCGTTCTGAGCCGCGTATCCGCGCGCCTCCATGACATGGCATTCGGTCATGAGGACGGGGATTGCGACGCGCTGGGCGGCTGACTGCGCCGCTCGTGCGAGGTCGACGGCCCGGGCGGGCTGAGCGACATAGAGGCTTTGCTGGCTCATCGCGGCGAGGATCTCGGCGCCGAGCGGGAGATCACCGGCGAACTTCGCCATGGCGAGAGCCTGGATGAGGTAGCGCTGCGCGAGGCCCTGCTTATCGAGGTCGTGGTAGAGCCACGCGGCGACCTTCGTCAGGTCGGCGGCTGCGCTGAAGAGCTGCCGCCGCACCTCCTCGGTGCACCGCCCTTCACGCAGCATCGGACCGACGTGCGTGTGGAGGTACTCCACTACGGGGACACGGACGTGACCGCCACCGAGCCGGTTGTCGAGGACACGGAAGGCGTGCGTCACCTCCCGTACCTCCTCGACATCAGCCGTGCCGATGCGGCGACCGGCGCCCTGGACGGGCGTCGGGTCCCAGGGGCCGACAAGCCAGCGCAGCGCTGCGGCGGTGAAGGCCGCCTGATCGAAGCCTGAATCGACCAGCCGGCGCTCCTGCTCGTTGTCCGCTTTCCAGAGCATTCCGGTGATCCGGGCACTCCCCGGTTGGGTCGTCGGCAGTTCCAATCCAACGTCGGCCGGTACTTTGTGCGCCTTCATGCCGATCTCGGTCACGTCTATAGGACGCCCGAGCTCGATGGCGAACACCTCGGCGATGACCTGAGGGACAGGATTCCGAGGGTGCTCACCGCGGAGCCACCTGGTCACCGAGCTGTGGTTATAGCGCAAATCGGGCGCGCCGCGGTGCTTGCCAAGTCGATTGACCCGGTCCGCCAGTCCCTTGTTGGAGAAACCGGCCTCAGTGATCAATCTGCCGAGCGCGTGATTGAGCCGCTTGTCCTTGCGTGGCATGACCGTCCTTCCCGGGCTACCGGTGACTTGCAGTTTCGCAGGCGGAACCGAAGGCGGCCAGGAGCCCGCCCCGGCGCACGCCCCCCAGTTCACGCACCCGCCCCCGCCGCACGCCTTATTAGGGATCGGGTGATGCAGTTCGCTTACGCCCGGGAGGTGAAAACAATGTCCATCAAGGCGGAGATCAAGGCGTCGTTGGAGACGGAATTCCCGGGCTGGCGTGTCATGCAGACCGACCGGGGACGTTGGTGGGGGCTGTGCGGTCCGTTGCCCGCCGACCGGCGGAAGGAGCAAGACGTGGTGGAGGCCGACACGCCCGAGGACCTTCGCCACAAGTTGCGGCAGCTCACCAGCCAGATCGGGCAGTGAGCGGAGAAACGATCGCCCGAGAAGGCTCGATCCATCGAATCCATCTGGAGGAAAAATGACCACACTGAAGGGTTCTCCGACTCTTATCCGGGCGGTGTTCCCCGAACCGTTCCACCCGGGCTGGAACCGCATCTCCGGCGTCACCATCGCGGGCGAAGAGCTCACCATCGACCCCCTCGCCTACTTCTTCCGGTACGACAACCCGACCTGGATCATCTGCGACTGGGACGGTGTCCGGGCGAACCTCCTCGAGGCCCGGGAAACCGCCGAGACGACCGTCGAACAGATGGCACTCGAGTACGTCAAGACACAGGGCCGGGTCACCGACGACCCCGGCGAAGTGCTGGTGATCGCGTGGCAGGCCACGGCCCACATCTTCCGGGACGAGTACCTGAACGAGCCCGGCCTCGTGGCGCTGGGCGTAGAGCCGAAGCACCTGCGGATGCTGCGGGAGGTCGGCACGGTCATGGCGCTCAATCGCGTCGAGCAGAACGGTGCCATCTCCAACGTCGGTCCGGCGTGGATGTTCCCCATCGCCTGCAAGGTCATCTACGACTTGGACGACGACGAAGCGCGACTCGTCGACGAGCTGTATCACGGCACGTGGTTCGACGAGGCTCGGCGGGTGGAGGCGGCCAAGGCCAACGCCGCGCTCGGCGGCCGCCTGGTGCACGGCTGCCAGTCGCAGGCGGACATGCGGGGCGGCTGCATCGTGCCGTTCGGCGTGGATCTCACCGAGTTCCGGCGCGAGCTGCGACGGTTCGGGGATGACTGGATCGAGCGAGTGGAAGCCTGTGGCCGGTAACGCCCATGGCCCGGAGGGGGCGGGCTCGGAGTCCGCCCCCGTCCCGGCCCTGTCCGCACTCTTGCAGTCGAGCCCGCTGAGCGGGAGGCGCCCCGTTCGCCGCGAGCCCATTCACGTCTGGGACATGTCAGCGGTCGAACGTCTCCACCTGGACGACGGCGGGACCGTCATCCTCAAGACAGCGGTCGACCCATTCACCGCCGAAGCCCGAATCCTGGAGCACGCAGCACGTCACAAGGTCCCGGTGCCGGAGGTCCTGGCCGCCACCGTCACCGATAACCGGCTCATGATGCTGTTGGAGGATCTGGGCGAGCCGCCCGAGCAGGACCCGCCGGTGGACGCGGGGGCGCACGCAGCGACGCTCGTCCATGCCTGCCCGCCGCTGTCGGGGCTGCCGCTCATGGACGCACCCGCCCTCGCCGCTCTGCCCCGGCAAGCCCTCGCAACGTTGACCAGCCTCCAGGAGGCCGGACGTTGGGACGGAACCGAGGACGTCGCGCACCTACTGGAACGTCTCTCCGAGACATCGGAGAGACGAGCCGCCGGAACGGACACGCCTCCCTTCGGAATGTGCCACAGCGAGTTCCATCCCACCTCGCTGCACACCGGCCCTGCCGGTACCCGCGTTCTGGACTGGGCCCGCGCATTCACCGGCCCAGGACTGCTGGACCTGGCGTCTTGGCGGGACACTCCGCTGCCTCTGGACATCGGTGCGATAGCAGGGATGATCGAGGCGTACATCGCCGCCGGGGGCACCCGGGACGCCGGTTCGCGCCGCGGCGGCGTGCCGGCGGAGGTGTGGGCCGGTGGATGGCACCGCGTGTGGATCTGTGACTGGTACCTGCAGCAGTGTCAGCGCTGGATGCCCGACCCCGGACGGGACGAGGCCACCCAACGCACCGTTCGCCGGCACCTCGCGGAGGCGGTCGAATGCCTGACGTAGAGAACACCCACCCATCTCGGCGACTCACCACGCCCGACGGCGTCACCGCTGACATCGACCTGGACATGGTGCCGCTCGTCAAAGCACTATGGGCCCTCCACCTCCGCACGGCCGGATGTTGCCAGGACCTCGGCGAATCCATCGCCAGCGGGCCCGGCTGGGCACAGGGACCGGGGCGGCAACGACACGCCGCCTACTACACAGGGCAGGCATGGCTGAAGATGCCCGTCACCGACGCGCAGACCATGCTCGGTCTACTCCTGAGCCACCCGGACATGGAACAGCGCCTCAACCGCTGGACCAGACCCGGCGCCTGGGAAGTGTTCAGCTACCTCGTCGCCGATGAGGGAAGGATCGTCCAGTCTGGCTGGGCGCAGATTCACTTCCCCAAGGCTCAAATACCCGAAGTGATCGAACACCTGCGGGCGGCCACTGCCGCCTGACCCATTTCATGGAGGCAAGAGGTCCATGCCGCGGTCGCTGACCGATGAGGAGATCGCCGCGCGCATGGCCGGGTTTCCGGCTGGCGGCGTGAGGGGGATGTCAACACGCGGATCATATCGACGCGATCGCGGCCGGGCATGGGGCCGAGCCGGTTTAGTGGGCCATCTACTCGGTGGGGCGGCGCAGGCGGCCGGTGGCGACCAGTTCCAGGGTGATCAGGACGGCGATCGCCTCGACGGCCAGGAGGCCGATGAGGACGAGGAGCTGGATCGCCCCGGCCTCGATCGGGTCGGCGCCGCCGAGGAGGACGCCGACGAACGCGCCCGGGAGCGTCACCAGGCCGACCGTCCGCGTCTGGTCCAGGACGGGGAAGAGGGCCAGGGCGGCGGCCGGGCGGGCCACTTCGAGGGCAGCGTCGCGGGGGAGCAGGCCGAGCGCGAGGCCGCCCTCGTACTCGCCGCGCCGGGTGTCCAGTTCGTCCAGCGCGCGCCGGCCGGTCAGGCCCGTGGACGTCATCGCGCCGCCGATCATGATCCCGGCGATCGGGAGCACCGCCACCGGGCGGGACGGGACGACGCCGGAGCCGACGAGCAGCCCCAGGACCGGGCCCACCCCGGCGGCGATCGGCACCGCCGTCCACCAGCCGGGGCCGCGCGTGCGGCCGGTGATGCGGCGGCCCGCCGTCGCGACGGCCACCAGGACCATGCCGACGATGAACAGCGCCGTCCAGCCCGCGCTCTCCAGGACCGCGGCGATCAGCAGCGACACCGCCGCGAGCTGCACCACCGCGCGGGCGGACGCCACCACCACGTCGCGGCTCACGCCCAGCCCGCCGAACCGGGCCAGCAGCGCGGCCGCCGCCGCGAGCGCCAGCAGCACCAGCCCGAGCACGGGTCCGATCTCCGGTGCCGCGTTCGTCACGGGGTTCATCTTCCCCTTTCGCGGCGAATGTGATCACAGCGGGCCCGTCCGCCGATACCGTTGGACACGTGGTGGACGACGAGACGACCGGGACGTCCCGCCGTCGGGCCCTCTGGCTGCTGGGGGCCGTCGCGGGGCTCGCCCTCGCGGCCGACGAGGCGCGCCCCCCGAACGGGTACCGGACGGCGGAGGCGGAGATCGTCCCGGCGAGCCCGGCCGGGAACCCGACGCCGCCCCCGCCGCCGCGCCCGGCGCTGCGTCCCGCGAGCTGGACGCCCGGACGGCTCGCGGCGCTCGAGGAACCGGTCCGCGAGCTGAAGCAGCTCGCCCCGGCCCCGCCCGCGAAGACGATCGCGCTCACCATCGACGACGGCCCGCACCCCGAGTGGACGCCGCAGATGCTCGACCTGCTCGCCGAGCACGACGTCCGCGCCACGTTCTTCATCATCGGCGAGCAGGTGAAGGAGCACCGGGCGCTCACCCGGCGGATCGCCGACGCGGGCCACCAGATCTGCAACCACACCATGCACCACCCGCTGCGCCTCGCGGACATGCCGACCGGCGGAGTCCGCGACGAGGTCGTCGAGGCGCACGACCGAATCGCCGACGCCACGGGCGTCCTTCCCGGCTTCTTCCGCGCGCCCGGCGGCAACTGGTCCGAGCGCGTCATGGACGTGATCGCCGAGTACGGGATGCTTCCCATCGACTGGTCGATCGACCCCCGCGACTGGGCGCGCCCCGGCACCGGCCGCGTCCGCGACCGCCTCCTGGAGGCCGGCGACGGCGACATCCTGCTGTGCCACGACGGCGGCGGCGACCGCTCGCAGACGATCAAGGGGCTGCGCAAGGCGATCCCGGAGCTGAAGCGGCGCGGCCTGACCTTCGCGACCCTCTGACCGTCACGGGGCGACGAGCGGTTCGTCCCCGTACGCCCGGTGCAGGACGTCGAGGAGGCGGGGCGCCGCGGGCAGGTCCGCGTCCCCGATCCGGTGCACCGCGACGCCCGGCGTCCACGAGTTCATCACCACGGCCCCCGCGAGCCCCGGCACGTCGTCGAGGGTCACCTCGGCGTCCCGCTGCGGCACGCCGAGCGCGTCGAGCCGGCGGCGGACGATGCCCATCGTCGTCCCGCCCAGCATCGCGGCCCGCGGCCACACGACGGCCGAGCCGTCCCAGAAGGCCAGGTTCCAGATCGTCGCCTCGCCGAGCCGGCCCCGGCGGTCGACGAACGCGGCGTCGTCGAAGCCCCGCGCCACGGCCCGCCTCAGGTGGTACGTCTTGCCGACCTCGCCGACGTGCTTCACCGCCGGGAGATCACGCTCGTGCCCGACCGCCGCCAGTGCCAGCGGCCCCTCCGGACCGGACGACGGCGGGCCCGTCCGGACGAGCACCCGGGGCTCCGCGTCGGCCGCCGTGAACTCGCCCGCCGCACCGAACACGGTCGCCGTCAGCGACACGTCGTCCGGGCCGCCCCGCAGCGCCGTCCGAAGGTGCGCGCGGATCCGTTCGTCCGGTATCGCCCGTCCGAACATCTCGGCCGACGCTGTCCGGAGCCGCTCCAGGTGCAGGTCGAGGCCCCGCACCCGGCCGCCGCGGACCTGCATCGCGGTGAAGTGCGCGTACCCGGCGAACGCCAGCGGGGCCAGCTCCGCCGCGGTCGCCGTCCGTCCGTCCAGTTGCGCGACGAACTCGCTCATGTCGATCCCCCCATGTCGTTGTGCGCTGTCAGGAGCGACCCTGCCGCCTTCGGACGGACGTCACCAGACCTCGCCTATCGTGTGACTGCCGGACCCACCATCGGCAGGCTCAGGGACACGTGCGCGCGACCGGAGGAGACCTGGTCGCGGGTGTACCTGGGTACACCCCCGGTTCGGGGTGCGGGCACACTGTGGCGCGGGGCGTTACGCCGGAGACTTGACTCGGTGACGATGGCCGAGGAAAACGGAGGACCCGGTGGACGGTCGGCTGGTTGAAGAGACGCGGTGGCAGGCCCACACGCGGGCTCCGTGGCGGGGGTTCCGGCTGGGGCTGCTGAGCATCCCCGCCATGTGCGCGGGCGCCTGGTTCCTCACGGTCTTCTCGATGATCACGGGCCTGATCGGGGTGCTGCTGTTCCCCGCCGCGTCCGACCTGATGCGCCGGACGACGGACGTGTACCGGCGGCTCGTCGCACGGTGGACGGGCGTCCGCATCGACCGTCCGTACCTGCCCGACCCGGAGCCGGTCGAGGACGGGATCATGGGGCGGATGCGGCTGTTCGTCGCCCGGTTCCAGGACCCCGCGACGTGGCGCGACTACCTGTGGCTGGCCGCCGACCCGATCGTCGTGATGTTCACGGCCGCGCTCCCCGGCTGGCTGATCCTGTACGGCATCTGGGGCTACCTCCTCGCCGGGTTCGCGGGCGGGCTCATCGCGGACGCGGGCGGCAGCGACTGGTACGCGTGGGTGCACGTCGGCCCCCACTACCCCGCCGACGAGAACGCCCGCATCGCCACCGTGGTCCTCGCGACCGTGTTCATCGCCGCCGGGTTCCTCCTCGGCCCGCGGATGCTCGCCGTGTACGGGCGGTGGGGACGGACACTGCTCGGGCCCACGGAGAAGTCGCGGCTGGCGCTGCGGGTGCGGCACCTGACCGAGTCCCGGTCGGAGGCCGTGGACGCGTCCGCGGCGGAGCTGCGGCGGATCGAGCGGGACCTGCACGACGGGGCGCAGGCGCGCCTCATCGCGATGGGGATGAGCCTCGGCGCGATCGAGCACCTCCTCGACAGGGACCCGGAGAAGGCGCGGATCCTGCTGGCGCAGACGCGCGAGTCGTCCGCGAAGGCCCTGCACGAGCTGCGGGACCTGGTGCGCGGCATCCACCCGCCCGTCCTCGCCGACCGCGGCCTCGGCGACGCGATCCGGGCCCTCGCCCTCGACCACCCGATGCGGGCCGAGGTCACCGTGGAGCTCGCCGGGCGGCCCGAGCCGCCGGTGGAGTCCGCCGCGTACTTCGCGGTGTCGGAGATCCTCGCGAACGCCGCGAAGCACTCGGGCGGGACGCGGCTGTGGATCGACGTGCGGCACGAGCAGGGGATGCTGCGGATCTCCGTCACCGACGACGGGCGCGGCGGCGCGTCTCTCGACGGCGGGACCGGGCTCCGCGGCGTCGAGCGCCGCATCGGTACATTCGACGGCGTGCTCGCCCTCAACTCCCCCGCGGGCGGCCCGACGATCGTGACCCTGGAGCTGCCGTGCGCGTTGTCCTCGCCGAAGACCTCGCCCTCCTGAGGGAGGGCCTGGTCAGCCTGTTGGAGGCGCACGACTTCGCGATCGCGGCCGCCGTCGGCGACGGCCCGTCGCTGCGGCGGGCGCTGCTCGACCACCGCCCGGACGTGGCGGTGGTCGACGTGCGGCTGCCGCCGTCGTTCACCGACGAGGGCCTGCAGGCGGCGCTGGAGGCCCGCCGGCACGTCCCGGGCCTGCCGGTGCTGGTGCTGTCGCAGTACGTCGAGCCGCTGTACGCGCGGGAGCTGCTCGCGGACGGCGGCGGCGGGATCGGCTACCTGCTGAAGGACCGGGTGTTCGACGCCGCCCAGTTCGTCGACGCGGTCCGGCGGGTCGCGGCGGGCGGCACCGCGATGGACCCGGAGGTCGTGTCGCGGCTCATCGCGGGCGGCTCCCGCGGCACCCCCCTCGCCCGGCTGACGCCCCGCGAGACCGAGGTCCTCGAACTGATGGCGCAGGGACGGTCGAACGCCGCCATCGCCGAACGCCTCGTCGTCACCGAACGGGCCGTCACCAAGCACACCGCGAACATCTTCGCGAAGCTCGACCTGGCCGTCACCGCCGACGACAACCGCCGCGTCCTGGCCGTCCTCGCCTACCTCAACCGCTGAGGCGTCCACGGGAACTCGGGGGCGCGGCGCTCCAGGAAGGCCGCGACGCCCTCGCGGAGCTCGCCGCTGCCGTCCATCTCCGCGAGCCAGCGGGCGGCCCGATCCCGGACGTCGCCGCCCGCGCCGATCGCGTCCACGATGTCCTTCGTCGCGCACTGCGTCAGCAGTGACCGGGACGCGAGCGTCGCGGTGAACTCCGCGACGCGGGCGGGCAGGTCGGGGACGACCTCGTTGAGGAAGCCGATGCGCAGGGCGTCGTCCGCGCCGATCAGCTCCGCCGAGAAGAGCAGGTGCTTGGCCGCCGCGGGCCCCACCAGCCCGACGAGCCGCGCGGTGGCCGCCACCGGGTAGACGATGCCGAGCCGCGCCGGGGTGATCCCGAACCGGGCGCCCGCGGCCGCGAACCGCAGGTCGCACGCCGCCGCGAGCTGGCAGCCGCCGCCGACGCACACGCCCTCGATCGCCGCGATCGTCGGCTTCCCGAACGCGGCGAGCGCCCGCTCCGCGACCGTCGACAGGTGCGTGTCGTCGTCGCGGTGGATGTCGCCGAGCTCGCCGATGTCGGCACCCGCGCAGAAGTTCCCGCCCGCGCCCGTCAGCACCACCACCCGGACGGACGCGTCCGCGGCGAGCCCGTCGAGGATCCGGGGCAGCTCGCGCCACATGCCGGCCGACATCGCGTTCCGCTTGTCCGGACGGTCGATCGTGATCGTCCCGACGCCCCCGGCGACCTCGCAGTGCAGCACCCGAGCAGCGTAATGGGGCCCCGCCCCCGCAGCGGTACCAGGGTCGTCCTCCACCTACAGAAGGACTTCCTTACCCGCCCGCCACCCTCTCCAGGCGGATGCCGAGACACCACCTGTGAGGGAGGAATTCCGCCGCCGTTCAGCGGATTCTTGTTGGTGGGCGGCTTTGAGGAAACGGAGTCCGTGGTGCAGCAGAGCACACGCGCCTTCTGGACGATCGGCCTGGACGATCCGCTGGCGACCGTGCCCGACCGGGCCGGCGCCAAGGCGGCGAACCTCGCGCGTGCGGCGACGCACGACCTGCCCGTCCTCCCCGGGTTCGTGATCCCGGTCCCCATGGACCGGCGCGAACGGTACGCCGACACCCACGACCTGCGGGCGGCGTGGGCGCGGCTGAGCCACGACGGCGAACGCGCGCTGGTGGTGCGGTCGTCGTCCACGCTGGAGGACGGCGACGTCTCCTCGATGGCCGGGCGGTTCACGTCCGTCCTCGGCGTCGCGGGCTGGGCGGACTTCCGGCGCGCGGTCGACGAGGTCGCCGCGTCCGCGGCCGGCCCGGGGACGATGGCGGTGCTCGTGCAGCCGCGGCTCGACGCGGCGTCCGGCGGGGTGATGTTCGGCGCCGACCCGGTGGACGGCCGCACCGACCGGGTGATCGTGTCGGCCGCTCCGGGCGGGCCGCAGGCGCTCGTCGGCGGCGAGATCGACGGCACCCGCTACGACCTCACCCGCCGCGGCCGCCTCGTCGCCGCCGACCGCGACGACGGCCCGCTGACGCCCCTCCAGCTCCGCCGCCTCGCCCACCTGGCCGCCCGGACGGCGCAGGTGTTCGGCGGCCCGCAGGACGTCGAGTTCGCGTTCGGGCGGGACGGCCGCCTGTGGCTGCTGCAGAGCCGCCCGGTGACGGCGCTCGCCCCGCTGCCCCCGCGCGGCGCCGTCCTCCTCGGGCCGGGCCCGGTCGCCGAGACCCTCCCCGACCCGCTGTCGCCCCTCGAAGAGGACCTCTGGCTCGTCCCGCTCGACCGGGGCCTCGGCGAGGCCCTCGCCACCGCGGGCGCCGTCTCCCGGCGCGCGCTGCGCCGTTCCCCGACCGTCCGGGCCGTGGGCGGCCGCGCCGCCGCCGACCTGCGGCGCCTCGGCGCCGAACCGGCCCGCCGCCGGC